>JASHUD010000173.1 GCA_030040215.1 Methylovirgula sp. | reverse complement strand
AAGATCGCCGGAACTTCCGCCGACCCGATGTGACTAGTCGCTGAAGCCGACAGCGTTTAGGTCCGCTAGGTTCAGGACGCGACGCCCCGAACGGAAAAGAACCTACGGCCTATCGAAAGTGCGCGGAACTTAATCATGGCCCGAGGGCGCGTCAACCCCTCCGCAGAGCGAATTTGCCGAGGAGGAGACGCCCTCTCCCGTTTAACGGGAGAGGGTGATTTTCCGCGTTATTTCGATCCCGCCGGCGCCGGTAGGGCCGGTTGCGCCGCCTTGTGGGCGAGGATCATCTCGTCGCGGGTCGTGGCGATGCGGCGCAATTTGGCCATCGCCGCGCCGGTACCGGCCGGGATCAGGCGGCCGACGATGACGTTCTCTTTCAAGCCTTCGAGCATATCGATCTTGCCGTTGACCGCCGCCTCGGTCAGCACGCGCGTGGTCTCCTGGAAGGAGGCCGCCGAGATGAACGAACGCGTCTGCAGCGATGCCTTGGTAATGCCGAGCAGAACCGGCGTGCCGGATGCCGGCTTCTTGCCTTCCGCCAGCGCCGCCTCGTTGGCCGCGTCGAGCTCCATCTGATCGACCTGCTCGCCGGCCAGGAAATCGGTATCGCCGGGATCGACGATATCGACCTTCTGCAGCATCTGCCGGACGATCACCTCGATGTGCTTGTCATTGATGTTGACGCCCTGCAGCCGGTAGACTTCCTGGATCTCGTTGACGAGATAGGCGGCGAGTTCCTCGACGCCCTTGATCGCCAGGATGTCGTGCGGGGCAGGATTGCCATCGACGATGTAATCGCCCTTCTCGACGATGTCGCCGTCCTGAAGATGAATATGCTTGCCCTTCGGGATGAGATATTCGACAGGCTCGCCGCCCTCCTCGTTCGGGACGATCGAAATCCGCGTCTTGTTCTTGTAGTCGCGCCCGAATTGCACCGTGCCGGAAATCTCGGCGATGATCGCGTGGTCTTTGGGACGCCGCGCCTCGAACAGCTCGGCGACACGCGGCAGACCGCCGGTGATGTCGCGCGTCTTCGCCGATTCCATGGAGATACGGGCGATGACGTCGCCGGCCTTTACCTTGCCGCCCGGCTCGACGTTCAAGATCGCATCGACCGGCAGATTGTAGCGTGCGTCGCCGCCACGCGGCAGTTTCAGTATCTTGCCGTCGCTTCCCTTGAGCACGATCGCCGGCTTCAAGTTGGCCGAGCGCTGGTTGAGCCGCCAATCGACGACCATGCGCTTGGCAATGCCGGTCGATTCATCGATCGTCTCGGACAGTGACGCGCCTTCGACAAGATCCTCGAAATCGACCACGCCGTCGACTTCGGTCAGGATCGGACGCGTATAGGGATCCCATTCGGCGATCCGCTGTCCACGCTTGATCTTGTCGCCTTCATCGACCTTGAGGCGCGCCCCATATTGGAGGCGGTGCACGGCGCGTTCGGTTCCGTCCGGCCCCTCGATGACCACGGCGACGTTGCGCGCCATCACCATCAGATCGCCCTCCGAGTTGCGGGCAAGATGCCGGTTGCGGACCTTGACCGTTCCGTCGAAGTTCGATTCGATGAACGACTGGTCGGCGATCTGCGCCGCGCCGCCGATGTGGAAGGTGCGCATGGTGAGCTGCGTGCCGGGCTCGCCGATCGACTGCGCCGCGATGACGCCCACCGCTTCGCCCATGTTGACCGGCGTGCCGCGCGCCAAATCGCGGCCGTAACAGGTCGCGCAGACGCCGTTCTTCGCCTCGCAGACGAGAACCGACCGGATCTTCACCTCCTGGATGCCGGCGGCGTTGATCCGTTCCATGTGCCATTCCTCGATCATTTCGCCGGCGCGCACGATGATCTCGCCGTCAAGATCTTTCAGATCTTCGGCGGACGTACGGCCGAGGATGCGCGAGGCGAGCGAGGCGACGATCTGGCCGGCGTCGATGATCGCCCGCATGCGGATGCCTCTCTTCGAGCCGCAGTCCACCATCGTGATGATCGAATCCTGCGCGACGTCGACGAGGCGGCGCGTCAGATAGCCGGAATTCGCCGTCTTCAGCGCGGTGTCGGCGAGACCCTTGCGGGCGCCGTGCGTCGAGTTGAAGTATTCGAGAACGGTCAGGCCTTCCTTGAAGTTCGAGATGATCGGGCTCTCAATGATCTCGCCCGAAGGCTTGGCCATCAATCCGCGCATCGCGGCAAGCTGCTTCATCTGCGTCGGCGAACCGCGCGCGCCCGAATGCGACATCATGTAGATCGAGTTGATCGGCTTGTCGCGGCCATGCTCGTCTTTCTGCACGGACGAAATCCGCGCCATCATCTCGTCGGCCAATCGGTCCGAGCATTTCGCCCAGGCATCGACGACCTTGTTGTATTTCTCGCCCTGGGTGATGAGCCCGTCGTTGTATTGCTGCTCATACTCCTTGGCGAGCGCGCTCGTCTCCTCGATGATGCGTTTCTTGGTTTCCGGCACGACCATGTCGTCCTTGCCGAACGAAATGCCGGCCTTGAACGCCTCGGTAAAGCCGAGCGACATGATTTTGTCGCAGAAGATCACCGTCTCCTTTTGTCCGCAATTGCGGTAGACGGCGTCGATCATGTTGGAGATCTCCTTTTTGGTCATCA
>JASHUD010000172.1 GCA_030040215.1 Methylovirgula sp. | reverse complement strand
AAGACCGTGGTGATCACCGGCGCTACGTCCGGAATCGGCGAAGTTGCCGGCATCGAACTCGCCCGCATGGGGGCGCGGATCGTCGCGGTGGCGCGCAGCAAGGCGCGCGGCGAGGCGACGCTGGCGCGCCTCAACGAACTGGCGCCCGGGCTCGCACACAAGATTCACTACGCCGATCTGGCGAATCTCGCCGAGATGAAGCGCGTCGCCGCGGAGATCGCAGCCGCGCAGCCGCGCATCGACGTGCTCGTCAACAATGCCGGCGCACTCTTCTCGCAGCGCGAAGTGACGGGCGACGGTCTCGAGCGCACGTTCGCGCTCGACCATCTTTCCTATTTTGTCGTCACCGCGGGCTTGCGCGAGCGTCTGCTCGGCACGCCCGGCGCGCGCATCGTCAATACCTCGTCGGACGCGCATAGGGGCGCGCATTTCGACATCGACGACCTGCAAAGCGCAAAAGGCTATTCCGGCATCCAGGCCTATGCCCGCGCCAAGCTCGCCAACATCCTGTTTACGCGCGAGTTGGCGCGCCGCCTCAAGGGTACGGGCGTAACCGCAAATTCTCTTCATCCGGGCGTCGTCGCGACGCGCTTCGGTCATGAGAGCGGCGGCATCGTCAGCGGGCTCCTGAGAATTGCGCAACGTTTCGCGATCTCTCCCGAGAAAGGCGCGCGAACCATTGTCTATCTCGCCTCGTCCCCGGAAGTGGCGGGCGTGAACGGGGAATATTTCTACAAGTGCAGGCCGAAGGAGCCGACGCGCGCGGCGCGGGATGATCGCCTCGCCGCCGCGCTTTGGGAAAAGAGCGTCGCCCTTACCGGCGTCGACTGGCCATAGGCCAAGCGCGTCTCCAACAATTTGGCTCAGTCGTAGTCGAATTGCGCGGCCTGAAACGCGAGATCCGTCGTCATCGGGTTGAGCATGATGACCGCCGTCTCGTTGACGCAGCCGTCGTCGATGGTCGCGAGCGTGTCGTAGCCGAGCGCCGGGAAACGTCCGACGATGACCCCGTCGCCCCAGTAATCGACGTCGCTGCCGGCGTGATTGTTGAGATAATCGACGAAATCCTCGGCTTGATCTCCGTCGAGGCGCAGAGCCGTTCCTCCGGCATTTGCGGCGGCGCCCTGCGTATTGAGGAACGCCGCGTCCACCGGGACGCAAGCCGGGCCGGCAGCTTTCGCAAGCGGGCCGAAGCCGACGAAGCTCGCGAGAGCGAAGGTGGTTGCAAGAAGAAGGCTTTTCATCGCGGTACCTCTTGTTGCTAATGAAACGGCTTGCCCACTAGCCTCGGCCGTTACCGCGCGCCGATGGACAATGCGCGGCGGCAACGCAGCGTGCCGCTCTTCGTTTCATCGTGCTAAGCGACCTCCGCAAATGTGAACGAAGCGCGAAGCTGAGCTGCGCCGCTGCCTGCGCATGGGATGCGTGCAGGCCGGGGCGCCGGTTGCGTCAAAACGGCGAAGCGCTTAAGCATCGGCTCCGATTGATGGAGCCAGAGGATTTTCATGCGACCTTCCCAACGCGCGGCGGATGAATTGCGGCCCGTTTCGCTCGAGCGCAACGTCGCGCGCTACGCGGAAGGTTCTTGCCTAGTCAAATTCGGCGAGACGCATGTGCTGTGTACGGCCTCGCTCGAGGACAAGCCGCCACAATGGCTGCGCGGCCAGGGTCGTGGCTGGCTGACCGCGGAATACGCGATGTTGCCGCGCGCCACGCATACGCGCTGCAAGCGGGAAGTGACGGCGGGACGCCCCTCGGGCCGCACCCAGGAGATCCAGCGTTTGATCGGCCGCAGCTTGCGTGCCGTTACCGATTTGCAGATGCTTGGCGAGCGGCAGATCACGATCGACTGCGATGTGCTGCAAGCGGACGGCGGCACGCGTACGGCGGCGATCACCGGCGCATGGGTCGCGCTGCGTGATTGCCTCAAATGGATGCACGGTCGCTCGATCCTCAAGGAGATTCCGCTGCGCGATCACGTCGCCGCGGTCTCTTGCGGCATTTCGAACGGGGAGGCGGTGCTCGACCTCGACTACGCGGAAGACGCCGTGGCCGAGACCGACGCCAATTTTGTCATCACCGGCGCAGGTTCGCTCGTCGAGGTACAGGCGACGGCGGAGGCCGCGGTGTTCAGCGAGGCGGAACTCAACACCATGCTGAAACTCGCCCGCGCCGGTATCGGGCGGCTCATCGAACTGCAGAAGCAGGCGATCGCTTAATGGACAAACGCCTCGAAGGCCGTTTGGTGATCGCTACGCATAATCCCGGCAAACTCTGGGAAATGCGTGCGCTGCTTGCCCCGCATGGAATCGAGGCGGTCTCCGCCGCGGAACTCGGCGTGGCGGAGCCCGCGGAGACGGGCGGGGATTTTCGGGAGAACGCCGTGTTGAAAGCGCGCGCCGCGGCGCGGGCCGCAAATCTGCCGGCGTTGGCCGACGATTCCGGGCTCTGCGTCGATGCGCTCGGCGGTGCGCCGGGGCTCCATTCGGCGCGCTGGGCCGAGGCGACGCCGGGCGGTCCGCGCGACTTCGCCGCGGCCATCGAAAAAGTCGAGACCGCGTTGCGCGAGGCAGGGGCAAAGCCGCCTTTTGGCGCCCATTTCACTTCCGCGCTGGCGCTCGCTTGGCCCGGTGGCCGCACCGAAAGCTTCGAGGGGAAAGTGTTTGGCACGCTCGTCTTTCCGCCGCGCGGCAAACTCGGCTTCGGTTACGATCCGATCTTCCTGCCGGACGGGTTTACGCGCACGTTCGGCGAAATGCTGATGGACGAGAAACAGGCAATTCCCGCCGACGGCTCACCGGCGCTCTCGCACCGCGCCCGGGCATTCCAGGCTTTCGCGCGCGCCTGTCTTTAACTTAGGCGCCAATTGTCGCGGATGCCGGCTCTTGCTGCGCGGCGTCGGACTCGCGATAATTGCCGCGGTAAAAAGGCGTGGTTAATGGCCGACAGTTGGGAAACGAAATACGGATCGCGCCGCGTGCGCCGCGATCCCCCGACGCTGGAAGAAGCGATTATCGCGGCGCAGGGTCTTTCCGATCAACTCGACGAGCAAATCGAGATCGCGGCGGGATTCATGGATCTGCCGGTGCAAGTGGTGCGCGCCGAAGTCTTGAAGAGCGCTTCGCCGCGCCACGCGGCGCGTGTCGTTACAGCCGGGCGCGAAGGCGCAAGCCGCACGGTGATCGTCGAACGCAAGACGCGTCGCGGTCGTCCAAACGAAGCCTGAGCGCCGAATTCCGCCCGCCGCTTGATTGCGGAGAACGATTACGGCGTCGATATCCGTGCGTCGGGAGCGAGTGCTCGCACCGCTTCCTCGACACTGCGGAAAATGCGGTTCTGCCCCAACGCGGCATCGAGCCTAAATCGGCGCACGGCTTCCTCGGTGCGCAGCGATTCGAGCCGCGCAATCGCAAAATCGATTTCACGGGCGTGGCAATCGCGAATGATCCCGCGCAGCGTCTCGGCGGCGGTAAAGTCGATTTGCGAAATGCTCGCCGCCTCGAGCACGACGAGCTTCACCGCCACGTCCATGTCACGGAGAACCGCGTTGATTTCACGCTCCAGCCGGTCGGCGTTGAGAAACGAGAGCGGTGCATCGAAGGCAAACACGACGACGCCCGCCAATGTTTCGCCTTTCTGGTTCGGCATTGGCGGCCACCAGATCGAGGTCCCCGGGACACGTTCAAAAACGATTACCCTGCCGCTCGCCGTGCTCCATATGCCATGCAGCAGCGAGAGCCCGATGCCGATCGCCACGCCCTCGCCGATCGGCAGGAAGATGATTGCTGCGGCCGTGGCGATGACAAGCAAGAATTCCGGGAAAGATTGGCGAAAGATCGCGGCGATTTGGTCGAAGCGGATAATTTTGAGCGCTACAAAAAGCAGGACGCCGGACAAAGCCGCACGCGGGACATTGCGCAACAATTCCGTGCCGAAGATCAGCAAGAGGAGCAGAATCGCCGCGGCGATCAAGCAGGCAAGTTGCGAACGCGCGCCGCTCGCCATCGCAATCTCGGTCGAAGGGGGACTCGCATCGACCGGGAACGTACCGAGGAGTCCGGCGAGGATGCTGCCGGCACCGACGCCGAGAATATCGCGGTCGAGGTCCGGCTGTTCCTCCGATGCATATTCGCGCGTCGTCGCCGCCGTCTGCACAATGATGATGATCGCCACGACGAGCGTTAGCGGAAAGAGCTCGGCGACCTCGGCCGGCGAGACCGCCGGGATCGCGGGAGTCGGCAAACTGCGGGGAATTTCTCCGAGCACCGCGACCCCGTGCGCTTCAAGCCGGAAGACGAGCACGCTCAACGTCGCGATTCCCAATCCGACGAGCGCCGCCGGGATGCGCGGGTCGATGCGCTGCGCCGCAAGGAGCAAAACGAGCTCGCCGAGCGCGATCGCAACGCTGAACGGATTGATGGCGCCGAACGCGGCGGGGATTTCGCCGGGGTGAAGAGGCAGTGGAATGCCGAGGATCGTCGGTAGTTGCGAGACCACGATATGCGCGGCGATACCGACCAGAAATCCGAGGGTCACCGGAATGGAAAGCAGATCCCCGATGCGTCCCAGCCGAAACAGCCCGGCGGCAACCAGCGCCAAGCCGACCATCAGCGCCAACGCCGCCGACAATAGCGCGTATTCCTTCGTGCCGGCCGCGGCGATCAGCGCGAGGCTGCCGGCAAAGATCGGCGTGATCGTCGAATCGGCACAGCAGCAGAGAAAGCGGTTGGCGCCGAACGTGGCGAAGCCGAGCGCGCCGGCCAGGAACGCGAGGAAGCCGATCTGCGGCGAAAATCCGCCGAGAGCCGCGGTGGCCATTTGCGCCGGAATGGCGATCGCCACGAGGCTCAATCCGGCGGCAAAATCGGCGGGAAGGGAGCGCGCTTGGTAGCCGCGCAGCGACGGCAGGAATGCAGGGCGAGGAGCGGGCAAATTATTTCCGGAGAGGCGCAATGACGTTCATCTCCCCATCACAGTCGTCACGCCGTCGATCACGAATTGCACCGCGAGGGCGGCAAGCACCACGCCGAGCATCCGGCTCAAAACCAAATTCCCGGTCGTTCCGAGCAGACGGCCGACCTGTTCCGCGAGTAGGAACGTCACATAGCAAAGCAGCATCACGAGCGCGACAATCGCCATCAGCCCGGCGAGCGCCTGCCAGTCGCCGTTGGCGCGTCCGGCCAGAAGGATGGTCGCGGTGATCGAACCCGGACCGCTCATCAGCGGGATCGCCAGTGGAAAGGCGGCGAAGTCGCGCACGTGGTCGATCTCGACGGCATCGCTGGCGAATTCCCGTTTGCGTTCCCTGCGCAACTCGAAGATCATTTCGAAGGCGATGTAGAACAGGAGCAGGCCGCCAGCGATGCGGAAGGCCGGGATCGAGATGCCGAGCGCGTTCATCAGCGCGCCGCCGCCGAAGGCAAACGCGGCCAGGATCGCAAAGGCGATCAGCGTGGCGCGCAGCGCAACCTCGCGCTTGACCGAACGCGCCATGCCGAACGTGAGGCCGAGGAACACCGGCGCCAGTCCCGGCGGATCGACCGTCACCAGCAGGGTCACGAAGGCCGTCTTGAGAAAATCCAGCGACATTGGCGTTCCCGCGCTTGACGATGCCGCGCTGTTGTAAAGGAAGTGCCGCTATACGTACAACGATCGGATGCTCCCCGGGGGCTTGGCAAGCATGACAGGCGGACTTCCTGTGCGCGTTCCGCGCAGTGCGCTCGCCTTCGTGCTGCTGATCGGCGTCCTGAGCTTCTTCGCCGACTTCACGTACGAGGGCGCGCGCAGCGTCATCGGACCGTATCTAGCAAGCTTCGGGGCGAGCGCAGCCGTTGTCGGGATCGTCACCGGCCTCGGCGAGCTTCTAGGCTACGGCTTGCGGCTGGTCTCCGGGCGCGTCGCCGACCGCGGCGGCAAGCTCTGGCCAATCACCATTTTTGGCTATGTCGTCCAAATGCTTGCGGTGCCGGCTCTGGCGCTGTCCGGCAACTGGCCGGTAGCCGCCGGGCTCATCATCCTCGAACGGGTCGGAAAAGCGACCCGCAATCCGCCGCGCGACGCAATGCTGTCGCATGCCGCGCAGGAGATCGGCGGCTACGGCTGGGCATTCGGCATCCACGAAGTGCTTGACCAATGCGGCGCCATGTTCGGGCCGCTCCTCGTTGCCGCGGTTCTGGCCCGTCACGCGGGATTTCGTACGGCCTTCGCGGTTCTTTTAGTGCCGGCGCTCGTCACGCTGACGTTCGTCTTGATGGCGCGTTTGCTCTATCCTCGTCCACAGGACCTTGCGCCGCCGAGTCCTCCGACGCCAAGCGGACGCTTGCCGCGTGTTTTCTGGATCTACCTCGCCGGCGCGGCGCTGGTCGCGGCGGGCTTCGCAGATTATCCGCTCATCGCCTATCATTTCCACCGCGCCCATACGGTGCCGAGCGATTGGATTGCCATCTTTTATGCAGTGGCGATGGGGACGGGCGGCGGCGGCGCGCTACTGTTCGGGCGGCTCTTCGATCGCTTCGGCTTCGCCGTCTTGATCTGGCTGACGGTACTCTCCGCCGCTTTCGCGCCGTTGGTTTTTCTCGGAAATTTCTGGGCGGCGCTCGTCGGCGCGGCAATTTGGGGCGTCGGCATGGGCGCACACGAATCGATTATTCCGGCTGCTGTCGCACCGATGGTGCCAGCGAGCCGCCGCGCTTCGGCGTTCGGATTTTTCACCGCCGGCTACGGGATCTTCTGGTTTCTCGGCAGCGCGGCGATCGGAATCCTCTACGATCGCTCGCCCGCGGCGGTCATCGTCTTCTGCGTAGTTTGCGAACTTGCGGCGGTGCCGATCTTCGCGTGGGTGGCGCGGCGGCGCGCTTCAGAGATTCCGGCTTGAGCAAGAGCGCGCCGGCGCCCTCACCACCGACTCCGTCTTCGAAACAGCCCCAAGATAAAAAGCAGCACCACGGCGCCGATGGTCGCAGAGATGATCAGGTCTATGATTCGAGAAAAACCAAGGTGAATGCCCAATTCGGGCAGCAGCCAATCGCCGATGAAAGCGCCGATAATGCCTATGCATAGATCGGCGATGAGACCAAAGCCCGTGCCGCGCACGATCTGGCCCGCAAGCCAGCCCGCGACAATGCCGACGATGATAATGACGAGGAGACTTTCACCGGACAAGGGATACCCTTCCTTAGGTTTGCGGCGCGGGCTCACGCTAACACAGCTCGGCTTCGCCTCCCACGTCATTTAAAGCATGATCGGTAAACTCGTCGCCAGTGTTGCGAAAAGGTCATGGGATACATCCGCAGGCAAGATCGGTTTTTAATTTCGTCGTCGGTTCCGAGGGTTATGCCTGCGCCTATTGCTGCCGTGCAGCAAAGGATCCTGAAAAGTATCATTCGGCTGGAGCCGGTCGCGGGGCCGTTTGTTTGCGCGCCTTTCGCCATTCCTCGAAACGCTGCGCGACGACAAAGAAGGAGGGGACGAAAACCACCGCGAGACAAGTCGAGGCGATCATCCCGGTGAACGCGGTAATGCCGATCGATTTGCGGGCATTGGCGCCGGCCCCTTGTGCGACGACTAGTGGCGCCACCCCCAGGACGAAAGCGAAGGAGGTCATGAGAATCGGCCGGAAACGAGCTTGCGCGGCGCCGCGCGCCGCTTCGACGAGGTTTTGGCCTTGGGAGCGCAGATCGCGGGCGAATTCGACGATCAGAATCGCATTCTTGGCGGAAAGCGCGATCAAGAGAATGAGGCCGATCTGCACATAAAGATTGTTGTCGACCCCCAGCGCGCTGAACGTCAGCACCGGGCCGACGAGCGACAGCGGAACGGCGAGGATCACGGAGATCGGCGCAATCCAGCTCTCGTATTGGGCGGCGAGCACCAGGTAGACGAGGAGAAGCGCGAGACCGAAGACGAGGTAAACTTGGCTGCCGACGATCTTCTCCTGGTAGGACATCGCGGTCCATTCGTAACCGGTGCCGGGCGGCAAGACCTTGCTGGCGATCTCCTCCATCAACTGCATCGCTTGTCCGGAGCTGAATCCCGCCGCCGGCAGTCCGACGACCGCCGCCGTAGGATAAAGATTATAGAGGCTGACCAGCGACGGGCCGACATCGGGAACGAGATGCGCGATGGTGCCGAGCGGGATCATGTCGCCGTTCTGCGTGCGCACCGGCAGATTTTCGACGTCGCGCGGGCGCAGACGGAATTGCGAATCCGCCTGAATATAGACTTGGAACGTTCGGCCGAACTTGTTGAACTGATCGACGTAGGTCGAGCCGAGATAGGAGGCGAGCGTCGCGAAGACCTGATCGACGCTGACGTGAAGGCTCTCCGCCTTGATGCGATCGACCTCGACGGAAAGCTGCGGCACGGTCGAGCGGAACGACGTCGAAACGCGCTGCAGGCCGCTTTGCGTGCGCGCGTCGGCGACCACCGCGTTGGCGAGGGCCTGCAGTTTGACGAGATCGAAACTGCCGTCCTTCAGCTCGATCTGCATGGCGAAGCCGGCGGCGTTGCCGATTCCCTGGATCGGCGGCGGCGGCAAGACCGTGATCCGCGCTTCCTCAACGCCCGCCAGCGCGCTGCTCAGTTTCGTGAACATCGGCAGCAGACTCTCCTTGCTGCCGCGCGTTTCCCAATCTTTCAAGACGATGTAGGCAACGCCGGCATTTGCCGAACTGGCGTTGTTGTCGAGCACCGAGACGCCGGAGATCGCGACGACATGTTGGACGCCGTCCACCTTGCCGGCGATTTCGCTCACTTTGGCGAGCGCCGCCTGGGTGCGCTGTAACGAAGCGCCGTCGGGCAATTGCACGGCGGCGATCAAATAACCCTGGTCTTCGATCGGCAGGAACCCGGTCGGGATGCGCGCGATGCCATATCCCGCCGCGGCGATGATCAACAGCCCGATGACCACGGTAGCGCCGGCGTGCCGCGCCAGGGCGGCGACGAAATTCGTGTAGCCCCGTTCGGCGCGCGCGTAGGCGGCGTTGAAGCCGCGATAGAAGAAATTGCGCTGTTCCGGCGGTACCGTCGGTCGCAGCCATAATGCTGCTTGGGTGGGCTTCAACGTAACCGCGTTGATTGCGCTGATCAGCGCCGTCGCGGCGATGACCAGCGCGAATTGCGCGTACATGCGTCCGGTGAGGCCGGGCAAGAAAGCGGCCGGCAGGAACACCGACATCAGGACCAGCGTGATGCCGATGATCGGCCCCAGAAGTATGTCCATGGCGCGAATCGCCGCGTCGTGGCCGCTCATCCCCTGCTCGATGTTGTGCGCCGCGCCTTCGACCACGATGATCGCATCGTCGACCACGATGCCGATCGCCAGGATGATCGCAAACAGCGTCGAGAGATTGATGCTGAAGCCGAGCGCGGCCATGGCGGCGAAGGCGCCGATGATCGTGACCGGTACGGTCGTCGCCGGCACCAGCATCGCGCGCCAATCCTGCAGGAAGACGAGGATGACGATGAGGACCAGGATCGCCGCCTCGAAGAGCGTCTTGTAGACTTCGTCGACCGAGGCTTTGACGAAGGTAGTCGTGTCGAAAGGCACGCCGTAGACGAGGCCGGGCGGAAAAGCCCGGGCGAGCTCCGCCATCTTGGCGCCGATCCGCTTTTCCACGTCGAGCGCGTTGGCTTGCGGCAATTGATAGACGGCGATGCCCGCCGCCGGCTTTTGGTCGAGGGTGAACGCCTGGCTATACGTCTGCGCGCCGAGTTCGACGCGCCCAATGTCGCGCACCCGCGTGACGGCGCCGCCGTTGCCGGTCTTCAAGATGATGTTCTCGAACTGCCCGACCTGGTCGAGCCGGCCGGCGACGTTGAGCGTCAGTTGGAAGGCTTGCCCCGCGTTGCCGGGCGGCATGCCGAGCTGGCCGGCGGTCACCTGCTCGTTCTGGTGTTGCAAGGCGTTGATGACGTCCTGCGTCGTCAACGATCGCGCTTTCAGCTTGTTTGGATCGAGCCAGATCCGCATCGCATATTGGCCGGCGCCGAAAATGTTGACGTTGCCGACGCCGGGCAGTCGGGAGAGTTCGTCCTTCAGATGAATCGTCGCGTAATTGGCGAGATAAAGGGAATCGTAGCGCCCATCCGGCGAAGACAGCGTCACGAAGAGCAGCACCGCGGTCGATTTCTTCTGCACCGTCACGCCCTGCGCCTGTACGGCCACGGGCAGCGAGGCGAGGGCGCTCGCCACGCGATTCTGGACGAGGATCTGCGCGAAGTTGATGTCGGTGCCGATCTTGAAGGTGACAGTCAGCGTATAGGTGCCGTCCGAGGCGCTGGTCGATTGCATGTAGAGCATGCCTTCGACGCCGTTCACCTGTTGCTCGATCGGCAGCGCCACGGTCTCGGCGAGCGTGCGCGCGCTCGCGCCCGGATAGCTCGTCGTCACCTGAATGGTCGGCGGCACGACATCGGGATATTGCGCCACCGGCAGGTTGAAGAGCGCGACCGCGCCGATCACCACGATCAGGATCGCCAGCACATTGGCGAGAACCGGCCGCTCGATGAAAAATTTCGAAATCATCGGCGCGCCTTTATTTTGCGCCCGCGTCGGGCGCGATCGCTTGCATCTCCGGCTGAACCTTTTGGCCGGGCGTCGCCTGCAACAACCCGTCGACGACGACCAAGTCTTGCGGATTGAGCCCGGTCTCGACGACGCGCAGCGCGCCGAACGATTCGCCGAGCGTCACGCTGCGCTGTTCGACGACTCCGTCGGCGTCGACGGTCAGCACGTAGCGGCCGCTCTGGCTGCTGCCGATCGCGACTTCGGGCACGAGCAGCGCGTCGATCGGCCGAAGCGGCACGTGTACGCGCACGTAATAGCCGGGCAGCAGGCGAAAATCTTCGTTCGCCAGTACGCCGCGCAGCGCCAGCGTGCCGGTCGAAGGATCGACGTCGGGAGCGATGTAGTCGATCACCCCTTTGTAGGGAAAACCTCGATCGGTTTGCAATGCGACTTCGACCGGCACTTTGTTGACGATATCCTTGGTCGTAATGCCATGCTCGGCCATGCTGGCGCGGATCGTCTGGACATCGCGTTCGCTGATCGTGAAGTTCACCCAGATCGGCTGGAGCTGGATGATGCTTGCGAGCTCGGTCGCGGAGTTGGTGCCGACCAGCTCGCCGATCGAAACGAGCCTTTGGGTAACCGTGCCGTCGAAAGGCGCCATCACCCGCGTGTAGCCGTAATTGATCTGCGCCTGTTCGAGATTGGCTTCGTCCTGTGCGACCGTGGCCTGGTCGAGGTCGCGCTGCGCGCGTGCCTTATCGAGATTGGCTTGGGTCGAGACCTGGCGCTGTTGCAAGGCCGATTGGCGCTCAAACTCGGCTTCGGATTGCACGGACTGCGCTTTCGCTCCGTCGAGGGCCGCCTTCGCCTCGTCGACCTTCAGCTTGTAGGGCTCCGGCTCGATGACGAACAGCGTTGTGCCCTTTTTGACCGCCGCGCCGTCCTGATAATCGATGCTTTGCACGAAGCCCTGCACGCGGGCGACCAGCTTTACGCTGTTGACGGCGGCCGTATTGCCGGTGGCTTCGAGATAGGGCGTCACCTTTTGCCGCAACGGATGCGCGACGCCGACCTTCGGCGGCGGCGGCGGAACGAACGTATTTTGCCGCCCGCAGGCCAAGAGCGGCAGGCAGCAGGCAAAGACCGCCGCGGCGCGTTTCAAGATTGCCGGCATCCATTCCCCCGACGATTCGGACGCTCCGCAAGGATCATGTCCGACCGTTCAAAATACGATAATCTCGTCCCTCAAACGCAACGCGAAGCAATTCCGCTTCCCATGGCCCGCACCAGCCGCACGATACCGTTCGCATCGCGGCGCTAATGCGCCATGAACACCGGCAGATTGGCTTCGGCGAGGATTTGGCTCGTCGCGCCGCCGAAGATCATCTGCCGCAAGCGGCTTTGCGTGTAACCTCCCTTGATGAGCAGGTCGGCGCCGACCGATCGCGCCGTGACCAGCACCGCAAGACCGGGCGTCTTCGCAGTGGCGTGCGCGGCGATGGCGCGCGCCGCCACGCCGTGGCGTTGGAGGTTCTCCACCAATTGCTCTTCGTTCGGGCCGGGCAGACTCGAGCCGGGGATGGAAAAGACCGGTACGTCCTTGGCAAGAAGCAGCAGCGGCATGGCGAGCGCGACGCTGCGCGCCGTTTCGGAACTGCCGTTCCAGGCGATGGCAATACATTCGCCGAGTTGCGCCGGCGCGCGCGGCGGCGCGATCAACAGCGGCCGGCCGCTTTCGATCAGCGCCGATTCGAGCGTCGATTTGCGCGGCTGCTGCGGCCCCGCGCCGGGCCGGCCCACTGCGATGATGTCGAAGACGCGACCATATTCGCCGACCCCGTTGTCGGAGACCAGAACGTCCTTTCTCCAGCCATACGAGGGCTTCTGCCAATCGCCGGCGTGCGGCGCGATGGCGTTATCGCGCATAAAGGTCTCGAACGTGCTGCGCGCGTCCTCAAGCAGGTCGTGGCGCACGTTGTCGTCGAACATCACCCCGTCGAGCGAAAAATCGGCGGCGACGATTTGGGTGAGATCCGGGCCGAGCGCGACGCCCTCCATGTAGCTGCCGAACCGCAGCGCGAGCAGCCGCGCCGTCTCGAGCACCGCCGAGATCGCGGCATGAGATTCGACGGGGATGAGGATCGACTTCATCGGCGGCTTCCCAGCGGCCTATGATGCACGAATTCTGGGCGAGGTACACCGCCTACGATTCTCCCTCCCGCTCATGGGAGAAGGAACCCGCGTCACCGCAACCATGCGCCTTCCGAGCCTATCTCGTTATAACACGATCGTCAGCCGCTCGGCCGCGCGCGTGATGCCGGTATAAAGCCAGCGGTCGCGATGTTCGCGAAACGCACCGCTCTCGTCGAACAGCATGACGTTGCCCCATTGCGAACCTTGCGCCTTATGCACGGTCAGCGCGTAGCCGTAGTCGAACTCGTCCGAATCGCGGCGCAGCGCATAGGGAATTTCTTCCACCCCGAGAAAGAATTCGGGCAGCACGCCGATCCGCAACGGCTTGCGGCCGGCTTCCTCCTCGGGCACAACGGTGAACCGCAGTTTCTTGCGGCGTACGCCGCTCGCGGTCAGCACCATCCACAGCGAACCGTTGAGGAGGCCCTTTTTGCGGTCGTTCTTCAGGCAGACGAGCTTGTCGGCTGGTTCGGGCAGCGGCTGGTTGCGGCCGAGCAGTTCGCGCATTCTCTTGTTGTAGGCGCGCCGCGTGCGGTTCAGCCCGACCAGGATCTGGTCGGCCTCGGTGACTTCTTCGGCATCGATCTCGTCACGCTCCACGACGCGGCTCTCGCCGAACGTGCCGGCGCTGAGCCGGCCGCCTTGGCGAACCAGCATCGAAAGCCGAATGATCGGGTTATCCGCCGCCTGCCGGTGTACCTCGGTCAACATGGCGTCCGGTACGCCGTCGGTGAAATAGCCGCCGCCCTTGATCGGCGGAAGCTGGGCGGGATCGCCGAGCACCAATACCGGCGTCCCGAACGAGAGAAGATCGCGGCCGAGCTCGGGATCGACCATCGAACATTCGTCGATGATGACGAGCCGCGCTTTGGCGACGGGGCTGTCTTCGTTGAGTTCGAAGATCGGCTCTTCGTCGTCGATCTCGCGGGCGCGATAGATCAGGCTATGGATGGTGCGGGCGTCTTTGCAGCCTTTGGAGCGCATCACCAACGCCGCCTTGCCCGTGAAAGCGGCGAACAGAACCCCGCCGTCCGATCCCTCGGCGATGCCGCGGGCGAGCGTCGTCTTGCCGCTGCCGGCATAGCCGAAGAGGCGGAAGACTTGCGGCTCGCCGCGTCTCAACCACGCGCCGACGGCCTTCAGCGCCGCATCCTGTTGCGGTGACCACGCCATTCTATATTCGGCTCCCCAAAGATTTCGCGCCAGCCCGACGAATCTAGTTTGGATTTATATCAGTTCTAAGTTCGCAATGACGAAGTTTTGCTTCCCAATTTCAAGGTTAAAACTGGATCGGCGCTTTCGAGACTGCTATGTCGGTGCCATTCATCGATCAATCAAGCGCCCGCGGATGGCGCAGTATGGAGCCAACCCGAATGAAATTCGCAAATCGGCCGGCAAAAACCTT
>JASHUD010000171.1 GCA_030040215.1 Methylovirgula sp. | reverse complement strand
CTGCAAGCCCAAGGAAAAGCGCTCGAACGGCAAAGGGACGCCAAGCTCGACGAAAGCGACCGCCACGAACACCGCCACGAGGTGCTCACCGTCTCCGTCACTTTGCTGCATATATCGATCGCGATCGCGACGATCGCCATCATCCGGCGCGGGACGCGCTGGCCGTGGTACACGGCGCTGATCTTGGGCGTCGGCGGGGTAATCGGAACGGCTTTCGCCTATATTTGAGCTAGGCCCGGCACCTGCGGAGCGCTTGGACGTTCCCCACCCTAACCAGAACATCGAAATCCTAAATCTTCACGTGAATTAAAGAGCATAACCGAATGAATTCCTTGGTATCAATGGATGTACCCGCAACAAACGGTGCCGGGCTGACGCCGCAAGACTACGCCGCGCTGCGCGACGCGGTCTTTCGGCTGGAGCATGCGAGCTTCGCGGCGCGTCTGTCGGAGGCACTCGACAAGCAGATCGGTCGGGTCGGCAAACTGCTGCCGGCCGAGATCGGCGAGGTTGTCCAGCGCGCCACGGAAGCGGCCATCAAGGCGGCGCTGGAGGCGGCGCTCCGCACGCTCGGGCCGCGCTCCTCCGGCGAACGGCGGCTTCTGCATAAGGCGATCGCGACGCTCTCGGGCGCGGTCGGCGGCGCGTTCGGGCTTGCCAGCCTGCCGGTCGAATTGCCCTTCTCCACGGTGGTCATGTTGCGGGCGATTGCCGCGATCGCACAGGCCGAAGGCGAGGATCTCAACGCCCCGGAGACCGCCTTTGCGTGCCTTCAAGTCTTCGCACTGGGAGCCGGACGGCAGAATATGGCGGCTTTAGAAACCGGCTATTTCGCGGTGCGCAGCGTCCTCTCCAAATCGGTGACGGAAGCGGCGCGTTTCGTAGTGGAACGCGGCTTTGCCGAGGAAGGCGCGCCGGTGATCCTGCGGCTGGTCTCGCAAATTGCGACGCGCTTTGGCGTCGTCGTATCGCAGAAGATGGCGGCGCAGGCGGTCCCTCTCGTTGGGGCCGCGGGCGGCGGCGCCGTGAACTACGCTTTCATCGACCATTTCCAAACGATCGCGCGCGGCCATTTCACCGTGCGACGCTTGGAGCGCGTTTATGGTGCGCAGACCATCAAGGCCGAATATGACAAACTGCTGGTCCAAGCCGCGGAACACTAGCGCGCTTATTCGTCGGCGCGCACATTGGCGAGGTGCGCTTCACGCAGATCGAGTTCCCGTTCGATCCGGCGGCGGCCGTCGTCCTTCAGCTTGCCGGCGCGGTAAAGGTCATTGATCCGCTTGCGCTCGGCGGCGATGAGCCGGAGTTCGAGGTCATCGCGAAGTTCCATCAGCTTGGTATGGCCGTCGTCGCCGTCGCTTCGATGGATGACGCGCTTCATGCGTTCCCGCTGATAGGCGCGGATCGGGCCGACGATCTCATCCGGGAGGCTGTTTTCCGCGGCGATCCGTTCCAGCTGTTCGATCGCCGCCGCGATCGCTTCGCGCCGCGCTTCGAACTCCTCGGCGCGATTGGCGCTCCGCTCGCGCCGGCCCGCGTTGGCCAAGCCAAGCGCGCGGATGATAAACGGCAAGATCAACCCCTGCCCGACGAGCGTGACGAGGATCACGCAAAAGGTAAGGAACAGAATGAGATCGCGGAACGGAAACGGCGCGCCGCTTTGCGTCGCGAAGGGAATGGCCAGCGCCGCGGCGAGCGAAACGATGCCGCGCACGCCGGTCGATGCGATCACGAACGGGTACTGCCACTGCGGCGCCGGATCTTTGCGGGCGATTGCCGGAATCCAGCGCGGAACGTAGGTCGCGGGATACATCCAGACGAAGCGCGTGACGATCACCACCGCGCTGACGATCACGGCGGAAAGAACGAGTTCGATGTTCGAATAGGCTTCGATGCCGCCGATCAGCCGGCGCGCCTGCAGGCCGGTGATCAGGAACACCAGACCTTCGATCAGATAGATCAGAAAATCCCAGAAGAAGATGCCCTGCAATCGCGTCGCGGCGCTGATGAGCCGCAGGCCGTTCCAGCTGATGTAAAGCCCGGCCGTCACCGTGGCGAGCACGCCGGAGCCTCCCAATTGTTCGGGCGGCCAATAGGCGATGAACGGCGTAAGCACCGAGAGCAGGATTTCAATGCGCGGATCGCGGACCCAGCGGCGCAGGCGCAGCATCAACCAGCCTACGCCGATTCCCCAGACGAGCTCGCCGACGACGATCGCGACGAACGTGGCGGCGGCGTGACCCAAGGAGAATACGCCGGCCGCGACCGCCGCGACCGCGAAACGATAGAGGATCAGCGCCGTTGCGTCATTGGCGAGACCTTCGCCCTCGAGAATGACGAGAATGCGGTTCGGCAGCTGCATACGGCGGGCGATCGAGAGCGGCGCCACTGCGTCCGGCGGCGAGACGATCGCGCCCAAGACGAAACCGGCGGCCCACGAGAAGCCGAAGAGCCAATGCATCGTTGCGGCGACCGCAATCGTCGTGAAGATGACGCAGCCGATGGCAAGCAGCGTGATGGGGCGCAGGTTGAAACGGAACTCGCGCCAGCTCATCGCGACCGCCGAGGAGTAGATGACGGGCGGCAGAACCAGCAGCAACACTACCTTCGGTTCAAGCTCGATCGTCGGCAAGCCGGGCACGAGCGCCAGGATCACGCCGGTGATCACCAGGAGAATGGCGGGCGGAATCGTCAGCCGCCGCGCGATGACCGCCACCGCGGCGATGACGATCAGCAGCAAGACCATGGTTTGGATTGTCGTGACCATGCGGCGCTCGCTTTGCGCTGAGCCTATCCGCTCGGCACAGTTTGCGGAAGCGGCCGCCGCCGGTACGCTCTACGCCGATTTTTCCGGCCACAACCACGCGGCACCGCGTACGCCGCTCGAATCGCCGTGCTTGGCCTTTAGAACGCGCGTCGTCACGATGTCGGAGAAGGCGTAGCGGCCGAGCAACGGCGGCAGCATCTCGTAAAGCTGCGCGATGTTCGAAACGCCGCCGCCCAACACGATGGCGTCCGGATCGACGATATTGGCGACGAGCGCCAAGGCGCGCGCCAGCCGGT
>JASHUD010000170.1 GCA_030040215.1 Methylovirgula sp. | reverse complement strand
CTGGCGCGGCGCGTCGATCGGACGATCGGCGGCGAGCCCGGCGCCATCGCCGCGGCGATGGTCACCGGCAAACGCGATCTTCTTTCCGACGACACCAAGGAAGTGATCCGCGAAGCGGGGATCTTCCATATCATCACGATTTCCGGCGTGCAGATGACGTTCGTCGCCGGCATTTTCTTTGTCGGCCTGCGCCGCCTGTTGGCGCTGAGCCCAACGCTCGCTTTGCGCTACCCGATCAAGAAATGGGCGGCGGCGGCCGCCATCTTCGGGGCGATCTGCTACGACGTCCTGACCGGCTCGCGGGTCGGCACCGAGCGCGCCCTCGTCATGACGACGATCCTGCTTAGCGCGGTGCTCGTCGACCGCCAGGCGCTCAGCATGCGCAATCTGGCGATCGCCGCCGCGCTGGTGATCGCCTTTCAGCCCGACGCGCTGCTCAGCGCCAGCTTTCAGCTTTCCTTCGCGGCGGTGGCGGCGCTCGTCGCCGTCTATGAAGCGCGCGCCGCTTTCGCGGCCGAGCGGCGCCTGGCCGATTTCGGACCGGCGCCGGCCGCCATCAGCGTGGCGTGGAAGGAGCGCCTCGCGCTGCTGCGCGAGCGGCTCGGCCACGGGCCGGCGGCGCTTCTCTTCGCGACGTTCTGCGCGACCGGCGCCACCGCTTCGTTCATGGCCTATAATTTTCACGATCTGAGCCCCTACGTGCTGATCGGCAATCCGTTGACCTTGCTGATCATCGAGCTTTTCGCGGTGCCCGGCGCGCTGCTCGGCACCTTGCTCTATCCGCTCGGGCTCGACGGCTTCGTCTGGCATTACGTCGGCCTCGGGATCGGCTTCGTGCTCTGGGCGGCGCGGCTCATCGGCTCGATGCCCGGCGCGACGATCCATGTCAGCGCGTTCGCGCCCTGGGCGATCGTCTTTTTGGCGCTTTCCGTGCTCTCGGCGGTGATCTGGAGGAGCACATTGCTGCGCATGACCGCGATCCCGCTTGCCGTGCTGGGCATTTGCGGCGCGGCGGCCGGCCCGGCGTTCGACATCGCCGTGGCGGCGGATGGCGACGCGCTGGCGCTGCGCGGCGCCGACGGCACGCTTTCCGTGCTCGGCCATCGTCCGAGCCTGTTCGCCGCCGAGCAATGGCTCAGTGCCGCCGCCGACGATCGCGATCCGCGCGCCGCCATCGACAAATCGGCCTGCGACCGGATCGGCTGCGTCGGCATTCTGCCGGACGGCCGCGCCGTTTCGCTCGTCTTCGATCGCGCCGCTTTCGCCGAGGATTGCCTGCGGGCCGACATCGTGGTCACGCCGCTCTATGCGCCGCCCGGCTGCGCGGCCGCGCTGGTCCTCGATCGCGAGAAGCTCAAAGAGACCGGCGCCGTGACGCTCGCCGCGCGCGGCTCCCACTGGGCGATCACGGCGGCGCGCGGCATCGACGAAGATCGGCCTTGGTCGCCGGCGCCGAAACCGCGCTGGGGCAGGGCGCCGCGCACCGACACGGCAACCGCCGTGCGCGATGATCCGAGTGGGCCGCTGGAGTGAGCGCGCTCCCTCTCCCGCTTGCGGGAAACTTGCGGAAGAGGGTGGTCGGCGGAGCCGACCAGGTAAGGAGCTAACGGTTAGCCGCTTCCCCGGACAAGCCCGCGAAGCGGGCGCAGATCCGGGGTCCGGAGCCAAATCTCCTTTGGCTTACGCCAGTAACTCTGGATCCCGGCTCGTTCCCCGGATTAAATCCGGGGACCGGCCGGGAAAGTGGTGGAGCTAAGTAGCGGCCGGCAACACCCCTCATGCTGAGGAGCACGCGAAGCGTGCGTCTCGAAGCATGGTGCGCGACTTCTGCACGACGTGCAGTCTCGTTTGGAACGACTCGCGTGGATGGCCGGATCAAACTCCCGGATCAAGTCCGGCGACGGCCACGACGCCCGTTTGCCGGTCGTGGCTTCAATATTTCCGGACGAGGCCGACGAGCTTGCCTTGGATGCGCACCCGGTCGGGGCCGAAGATGCGCGTCTCGTAAGCGGGATTGGCGGCTTCGAGCGCGATCGAGGCGCCGCGCCGGCGCAGCCGTTTCAACGTCGCTTCCTCGTCGTCGATGAGCGCCACCACGATGTCGCCGGTCTCGGCCGTATCCTGTTTGCGGATCACCACGGTGTCGGAATCGAGAATGCCCGCCTCGATCATCGAATCGCCGCGCACTTCGAGCGCGTAATGCTCGCCGGGCGGCAGCATGTCGGGCGGCAGGCCGATCGTATGGCTGCGGGTCTGCAGCGCGGCGATGGGCGTGCCGGCGGCGATGCGGCCCATGACGGGAATGGCGATCACCGAGCGCTCGACGTCTTCTTCGACGGCTTGCCCGGCGGAGCGCACGCGGCCGAGATTGCCCTCGATCACCGACGGCGAGAATTTGCGCCCGCGCCCGGTCGAGGCGGGGGTGGTCGACTCGGGCAGGCGCAGCACTTCGAGGGCCCGGGCGCGATTGGCGAGGCGGCGGATGAAGCCGCGCTCCTCGAGCGCCAGGATCAGCCGGTGAATGCCGGATTTGGAGCGCAGGTCGAGCGCGTCCTTCATCTCCTCGAAGGAGGGCGGCACGCCGGTCTCCTTCAGGCGCTCATGAATGAAGCGCAGGAGTTCGCTCTGTTTGTGGGTCAGCATCGAAGGGTGCTCGCGGGGCTCCGGCTTGCGGCCGAATCGGATGGGGACGACGCTGCCGAGTTAAGAATCGCGGACTAAACAAAGAGTGAACGAACTCTATCCGTTCTTGCTGTGTTCCGTCAAGGGGGGTGGGCGATTATGCACTTGACTTAGCAAGGTGCGTCATGGGAAAAGAGAGTGTCGATCACGTCGCGTCAGGATCGGCTGGCGCGCCCGACCATGAAATTGAAATCACGCCTGAGATGGTCCGGGCGGGAGTGGAGCGGCTTAGGAATTTTCTTTTTGAGGGGGACCAGGTTTTTT
>JASHUD010000169.1 GCA_030040215.1 Methylovirgula sp. | reverse complement strand
GTTTTCCCGGCTGTTGGTCAACCTGCATAATCGCGGCGGACGGTAGATTTGCCGGCGGTTGGTCGGCGCCCGCGGGGGCGACCGGATCCTGCTCCGCCGAATCCTGACGAATCGGCGCGCCGGCGGCGGATTTTTGATCGGGTTGCGCCGCCGCAGGCAATTGTACCCCGGGCAGCGGATCCGATTTCGCGGCGGCGTCCGATGAATTGTCCAGGCGAGAGTTTACGACGGCAACGAGAGCATCGTTTTGCGTAATCGACTTCCGCACCGTATCCAGATTCTTGCTAAGGACGTCGAACTTTTCATCGAGGCGCCGCTCCAACTTGTCGATTCTCAACTTCGCCGTCTGCGAGGCGGTTGAATGATCATTGGCGTGCAGAATGACGTCTTGGATCTGCTGCCTAAATTCTGCTTCTCGTTTGCTCTGCTGGTAAAGCGTCAACACGCACATGCAAGCAACAATCAACGTAAAGAAGATTCCCGCAACAAGAAAAGGAGGCCGCGCTGCCCATTTGGCGCGAATATTGTCGAAGAGCCGCGGAGGCTTGGATTGGAGCAAATTGCCCACCGCCGGGCGGATTTGTTGAATGCGCCGCGCCAGCAGGCGTCTTGAAGAGAGCGCCGCTTGTTGCAGATAGCGCCCCGAGGTCTTCGGAAGATTTGCAAAAGGATTCGCAAGCCTGGCTTGCGCGGGGACGCCAATGTCCTTGGGGGAGGGGTATTGTCCAGCTTTCTGGATGCGCGCTTTGTTCAGATAAAGAAAGAAGTGGATACTATGCCTGACGTCGCGCATGCAGACGATTTCTAACTGACTCAATTCCTGGGAATCGAGCAAAGTCTGAATGGATGCGATGCCTTTGGTTCCGCGGCACCGCGTGAAAAAGGACGTGCTTTTGCAATAAGGACAATGTCCCTCAATCCTGAAGTGGTCGACAAAAAGGGTAGTCGCGCCGGCAAATGAAATTTCATTTGGAGTGTAGAGCGGCGCGCTAAAAAGAAATCGCTGAACCCACAGCTGACTCTGGGCTTTGTCCTCATTCATCACCGGGACTCGATATAAAGATACTCCGTCACAATTCCCAAGATTATAGAGTAATATTTTACTTAGTATAGTCCCGCCCGGGGCGTGCCAACTTGGGTCACTTTTCCTGCCAAAAAGGCCAGGCCTAAGACTTAGGGGCCCGGGATATCAGACGAAATTCAGGCGGGGTCGTATTCAGTTCAAGCGGGCGACGACGACCAGACGTTTAACCTCGCCATGCACGTATGCCTGCAAAAAGGCATTGTAATTTCTGAAAGATACACAACCGAACGACTGGCCGTTCGGGCCCAGCATATAGGGGTGGGCGAGAAGACCTGTGCGGCCCATGGCATCGGCGCTGCCGGCCGGAATAAGGCGCACGGCTTCCACGCCGTGGAAAAGCTGCTCGCGCAGCTGAAGATCATAGACGCCGGGCGGCGTGGCCCCGCGCATCCGCTCGCTGACGTAACGCGGATCGTCCAACATAGAGCCCAGTCCCGAGTGCGCTTCCAGTCTCGTTCCATCGGGCATGTAGACCGTATGTGCGGCGATGTCGTAAACGGCGGTCCATTGATCGTAGGCTGACGTTGGGGCGACCGCGCTCCTTTGCTCATTGCCGATGGTGCCCTCTTCCGTGGCCGCATAGGCGAGCATGGGACCAGAAGGCTGCGGCTTGCCGAATAGCTTCTCTAAGAACGAGCGACTGTCGGGCGGCGGCGCGAGAACCGCAGTCTCCGGCTCGATCTGACGAGCCGGTGTGTGGGATGAAGCATGGGCCGTCGCCAACCGCGATGCGGGAGGACGCGGCGCTGCCGGCGCCTCCGCGAGCTGCGCCGCGGGCGGGATCGAAATCGGCGAAATGTCTTCCGGTTCGATGAGCGCCGCGCGCAGCAGCGGCCAAATCGCGTCAAACTTTGCTCCGAGCGGGGCGCTCAACGAATCCGGCTCGGAGCGCAACAGCGAGCCAGGGTCGGGCAGGGCGCCGTAGGAAACGCTTGCTGCCGGCGCGGCGGTTTCCTGGACCGAGGCGACGGTTGCGATCGGGACGTTTCCCGGCGCTGCATCGATTTCGGGAGCCGCAACGGGAATCGTCGCAAACAGCGCTGCAATGGGCCGGGCGGATAACATTACCCCGCCCACCAATAGGCTTAAGGCGAGTGCGACCGCACCGGAAAGAGTATAGGGGGAAGCTTCCCGAGTTAAATAGCCGGTATCGAACGCAGGATAATTGTATAGCGCGCCGGTCCTGTCCGTCATTCGCCCCCGCCCACGTGCCCCTCGGCCGCCGAAAGCAGTCTAGCAGCGTTGGAAGAAAGGCTCAACAGCCTGATTTATTACCGGTTCCGGCGGCCGAATAGCCTCTAACATCAATGTAGCCGCTGCGTTTTTCGCTCCGCGTATATGCGTTTTTTATGATCGGGAGGCCGAAGAGCTCTCGATCCTATATGCCGCTTTCCGCAAATGTTGACGTGCGATTGAGCGGCACCAAGCGGCTGCAAAAAGGTCGCGGCAACCGCATCACAGCCTGATGAAGGTCGTTCGCATGTTCGACGTTCTCTATCTCGCAATCGGGATCGGATCCTTCCTGATCATCACGCTCTACGTCTTCGTTTGCGACAAGTTGTGAGGCAGCAATGATCATCGATTACGACCTCGGCGCCCTCGCCGTGCTTTTCATCCTCGTCTATCTCCTTTACGCGCTCGTGCGCCCCGAGCGGTTCTGAGGGGAGCCGGCATGACGTTCAACGGCTGGATCCAGATCGCGATTTTTTCGGCGCTCGTCATCGCACTTGTGAAGCCTTTTGGCGCCTACATGACGCGGGTCTTTACCGGCGAGCGCACCTTCCTCTCGCCGGTTCTCCAACCCGTCGAGCGCGGCATCTATCGGATTTGCGGCGTCAACGAGACCCAAGAACAGCATTGGGTGATTTACGCCATCGCCATGCTGTTTTTCAGCGCGGTCGGCTTCGTGGCGCTCTATGCCCTGCAACGTCTGCAGGGCATTTTGCCGTTCAATCCGCAAGGCCAAACGCCCGTCGAGCAGAGTCTTGCCTTCAACACATCGATCAGCTTCGTCACCAACACCAACTGGCAATCCTACGTGCCTGAGACGACGATGAGCTATCTCACGCAGATGGCGGGGCTCACCGTACATAATTTCGTCTCGGCGGCGACCGGCATTGCGCTCGCCATCGCGCTGGTGCGCGGCTTCGCGCGCCGCTCGGCGCAGACGGTCGGCAATTTCTGGGTCGATCTGACGCGCTGCGTCCTCTACGTCCTTCTGCCGATCGCGATCGTCATTGGCCTTTTCTTCGTCTGGCAGGGGATGCCGCAGAATCTCAGTGCTTACACCAATGCGACGACGCTGGAAGGCGCCAAGCAGGTCATCGCGCAAGGCCCGGTGGCTTCGCAAGAAGTCATCAAGATCCTGGGCACCAACGGCGGTGGATTCTTCAATGCCAATTCCGCGCATCCTTACGAAAATCCCAATGCGCTCACGAATCTCGTGCAGATGGTGCTGATTTTCTCTATCGGCGCGGCCTTGACCAACGTGTTCGGCCGCATGGTCGGCAATCAGCGTCAAGGCTGGGCGATCTTTGCAGTGATGGGTCTTCTCTTTCTG
>JASHUD010000023.1 GCA_030040215.1 Methylovirgula sp. | reverse complement strand
TTGCTGCCGAGAAGCGCGCGCATGTCGCTGGCGATTCCGGAAATACCGAGCAGGCCGGACTTGCGGTAGAGAAGATCCTCGACTTCTTTCGCGCTCAGCCTGCGCTGCTGCTCGAGGTAGAGGATGACGCCGGGGTCAAGGTTGCCGCAGCGGGTGCCCATTACCAACCCGTCGAGCGCCGTAAAGCCCATGGTCGTGTCGATGCTGCGCCCGTCATGCATGGCGCAAAGGCTTGCTCCGTTGCCGAGATGCGCGGCAATGACACGGCCTTTTGCCAGATTGGGTGCAAGTTCGCGCAACTGGCGGGAAAGGTATTCATAGGAGATGCCATGGAAACCGTAGCGCCGCACGCCTTCGTCTTCGTAGGAGCGCGGCAGCGCAAAGCGGGTGGCGACCACGGGCATCGTGCTGTGGAAGGCCGTATCGAAACAGGCGACTTGCGGAAGCGTAGGCCGCGCGGTGGCGATGGCGCGGATGGGCGCAAGATTATGCGGTTCGTGCAACGGCGCGAGCGGTATCAATCGATCGAGAGCGGCGAGAAGTTCGGGCGTCACGCGCTCCGGTCTATCGTGCTCCGCGCCGCCATGCACGATGCGGTGGCCGACGGCCAAGAGCCGGTCGCCGCCAAGATGGCGCTCCGCCCAACCGATGACTTTCTCCATGAGCGGAAGAAAGGATTGTCCGGGCGATGTCTCTTCGGCAAGCAGGCCGCCCGTCGAATCACGCGCGATGAAATGCTGCCCCGAACCACCCTGCTCAAGCTCGCCGCGCAAGGTCAATGCGAGCCGGCCTGTTTGCCTCACTTCGAACAACGAGAACTTGATGCTCGACGAACCCGCGTTGAACGCAAGAATGGCGTCTGCCATTACGCCCCGACCTGTGGCAAAGCCGCGCTTCTGCGGGCGATCAACACGGCTACCGCACAGGATGCGATGCGCGTGCGCTCGGCATCGGCGCGGCTCGTCAGGATGATCGGCACGCGCGCGCCCAGCACGACGCCGGCCGCATCGGCGCCGGCCAGAAAGGTCAACTGTTTTGCCAGCATGTTGCCGGATTCGAGATCGGGAACGACGAGAATGTCGGCTTGCCCTGCGACTTTGGAAACGATTCCCTTTTCCGCCGCGGCGGCAGGGCTTACCGCGTTGTCGAAGGCGAGCGGACCGTCCAGCAGCGCGCCGGTGATCTGGCCGCGGTCCGCCATTTTGCAAAGCGCCGCGGCATCCAACGTGGACGGCAGCTTCGGATTGACGGTCTCGATCGCCGAAAGGATTGCGACGCGCGGTGTGGCGATGCCCATCACATGCGCGAGGTCGATCGCATTCTGGATGATGTCGCGCTTCTCTTCGAGATCGGGCGCGATATTCACGGCGGCGTCGGTGATGAGCAAGGGCCGCGGATAGGTCGGCACGTCCATGAGATAGACGTGGCTCAGTCTGCGCCCGGTGCGCAGGCCGCTCTGCGGAGCGAGTACCGCATGCAGCAATTCGTCGGTGTGCAGCGAGCCTTTCATCAGGAGACCGGCTTCACCCTTCTGCACGAGGGCCACAGCCGCGGCGGCCGCTGCCTCGCTATGCGGCGCATCGATGAGTCGATACGGGGAGATATCGACTTTCGCCGCCTGCGCCGCTTTGAGAATCTTGGCTTTCGGCCCAACCAGGATCGGCGCAATAAGCCCCGCCTGTGCCGCTTCCACTGCCGCACCGATCGCGTTTGCGTCGCAAGGGTGAGCGACGGCCGTAGCCAGCGGCTCCTGCCCCGCCGTCGCAGCGAGCAAGGCGCGGAACCGCTCGTGGCGGCTGAGCCGCACTTCCGGCAATTCGACGCGCGGTAGTCGTACCTTTTGCGTCGGTGCGCGCACGTAGGCGGTGCCTTCGATCACCGCGTTGCCATTCTGATTGGCGCAGCGGCAATCAAGGACGACTTCGCTTTTATCCGGCCGTTTTTCTTGGACCGTCAACGTCGCGGTGATCGTATCGCCAATGCTGACAGGACGCAGAAAGCGCAAGTCCTGGCCAAGATAGATCGTCCCCGGCCCCGGCAACTTGGTGCCGAGCACGTTGGAAATAAGACCCGCGCCAAGCATGCCTTGCGCGATGATCTTGTGGAACATATCGGTCTGCGCGTAGGCCGGATCGAGATGCACCGGATTCACGTCGCCGGAAACCACGGCGAAGAGATCGATATCTTGTTGAGTCACGGTGCGCGAAAGACTCGCATGCTCGCCGATTTCCATCTCGTCGAACGTACGGTTCTCGATCATGTCGGGCGTGGTGCGCATACTCATTAGGCGGCCCTCAACGCTCGCGGACATAAGTGCCGGGGGCATCGGCGAGCGCCGGATAATCCGCGGGAGCCAACGGTGGCGGCGGCACCGGCGCGCCGGAGCGGATATCGAGCCACGCTACCCAGGCCGGCCACCACGAGCCTTCGTGCTCAACGGCATTAGCAACCCACTCGTCCGGATCGAGATAGGGGGCGCGTGGGGTGCGGCGTTCTGCGCGGTAATGCCGGTTTGGATGGCCGGGCTCGCTGACGATTCCGGCGTTATGTCCGCCCGAGGTGAGGACGAAAGTGATGTCGCCCTGGTTGAGCAGATGGATCTTGTAGACCGAGCGCCAAGGCGCGACGTGATCCGTTTCGGTACTCACCGAAAAGATCGGCAGATGGATCTCAGAAATGGCAACGGGCGTTCCCTCGACTTTATACCGCCCCTCGGCGAGGTCGTTGTGGAGGAACATGTCGCGCAGATATTCGGAATGCATGCGATACGGCATGCGCGTCGCGTCGGCGTTCCACGCCATGAGATCGAACGGGCGTTCGCATTCTCCGAGCAGATAGGTCGTAATCAGCCGCGACCAGATGAGATCGTTTGAGCGCAGCATCTGGAATGCGCCGGCCATCTGTGCGCTGTCTAAATAGCCCTGCTTCCACATCACGTCGTCGAGCAGCGCGAGCTCACTTTCGTCCGTAAAGAGTTGCAGCTCGCCGGCCTCCGTGAAATCGGTCTGCGCGGCGAGCAAGGTCAGGCTTGCCAATCGGTTGTCCGCGTCGCGGGCCATGGCGGCCGCGGCGATGGCAAGCAGCGTGCCGCCCAGGCAGTAACCGCACGCATGCACCTTATGGCCGCCACAAATCGCGTTGACGGCATCAAGCGCCGCCATCAGCCCGAGACGCCGGTAATCTTCGAGGCCGACGTCACGCAATTCCGGCCCGGGATTGCGCCAGGAAATACAGAAAACGGTATAGCCCTGGGAGACCAGATAGCGTATCAGCGAATCGTGCGGTGACAGATCGAGGATGTAATATTTCATGATCCATGCCGGGATGATGAGGATCGGCTCCGGCCGCACCCGCTCGGTCGTCGGCGCATACTGGATAACTTCCATCAGCTCGTTGCGCAGCACCACCTTACCCGGCGTAACGGCGACATCCTTGCCAACGACGAAGTCCTTCGCTGCATCGAGCGGCATATGATTCACTAGCCGGCGGACGTCTTCTAGAAAGTTCTGGTAGCCTCTGACGAAGTTCCAACCGCGTTGCACGACCATTGCTTCCACGACTTCCGGATTGGTCAGTGGAAAATTCGACGGGGCGAAGGCATCTAGCATCTGCCGCGCGACGAACGACACCATATTCTCATGCGATTTCGTTACGCCGGGCAGACAGGCCGTGGCCGCATGCCACCATTGTTCGCCGAGAAGAAAGGCTTGCGCGATCGCATTGTAAGGCGGCTGCTTCCAGGTCTCGTCGCGGAATCGCCGATCGCCCGGTAACGGTTTCGTCCATTGGGATGACGAGGCAAGCCGTGCCCACTGACGCGCCGCGAGTTCCATCAACTCGAGACGCCGTCCCGGCGCATTGGCGAGGTGCAGGCTCCAATCGAAATAGGCGAGCGCCAAAGATATCGGCGAAAGCGAGCCCGTAAACCGCGCCTGACGGGCATGCAGCAGGCGATCAAACGAGTCTTCTCCCGCCGATGCGATGCCGGCCGCAACGAGATTTCCGGTTGCTGCTTCATTTTCCGAAGGAGCGACATTTTCGACCGTCGCTGCGGTTCGACCGGCACCACCGGTGCGCTTCTCCGCAA
>JASHUD010000002.1 GCA_030040215.1 Methylovirgula sp. | reverse complement strand
AATGCTGAAAGAAACCTTGCTCAGCGGCACGGCGCGCCGGGCGGAACTGCCGGATTGGGAAGCGGCCGGCAAGACCGGCACGAGCCAGGATTGGCGCGATGCCTGGTTCGTCGGTTATACGAGCCATCTCGTCGCCGGAGTCTGGGTCGGCAACGACGACAATTCGCCGACGAAACGTGTCTCGGGCGGCAATCTGCCGGTGGAAATCTGGTCGGGGTTCATGCGCGCCGCGCACCAAGGCGTGCCGCCGCAAGGATTGCCCGGCGGCATTTGGCGGCAACCGGTCGCCAACCCCGTCGCAAGCCTGTTCAATTTATTTGGCGGACAGACGCAGAACCGACCGGCGGCGCCGAGCGCTGCGCCGATGCCGGTCCACCACGCGCGCGACCTCCCGAGCACGGGCGACGACGGCGGCTTGCTGCCGCCGGCGTCAATCCCCAATGGCGGCGAGGCCGCCGGCCGCGACGACAAACCGTTCTTCGGGCTGTTCTAGGCGCCAAAAAAGCAGAAAAGCCGGACTAACGTCCGGCCTTTCGCGATCACGGGCAAAACCTGGAAACTAGTGCACGCTCACGGTCTGCAGTTCCTGCTGCAGAGCGTTGGCCAGCGCGGCGTCGCGGGAATCCGTCAACACGATCGGCACGCCATCGGCCCCGAGCAGCGCGAAAAGCTGCAGGCCGGGCTGGATCGGCGGCGCTTGCGGGAAAAGCTTGCCCACCTCTTCCGAACGCAGTTCGCGCACGTAGGCGAGCGAGCCGCCCCCCAAATGGGCGAATTGCTCCTCGCTGAAAGGCGGGGATTTGGTCTGATCCAACTTGTTCTGGTCCAACATTGTCGCTCCTTCTGCGGTCTTTCGAGACCCGCTGGGATTGATGCGAACCGTCAGTCTCGCATCATGATATCGATCTTCTTAACCAATCGTGCCGGTTCGGGCCGGATCAAATCGACGGTGAGCAGTCCGTTGGAAAGATCGGCCGCCGCCACTTGCATTCCATCGGCGAGCAGAAACACGCGCTGAAATTGGCGCGCGGCAATGCCGCGATGCAGAAAATGGCGCTCCTTCTCTTCCTTCTGGCGGCCGCGGATGACGAGCTGTCCTTCCTCGACCGTTACTTCCAGTTGGTCGCGAAGAAAGCCGGCCACCGCCAAAGTGATCCGCAGCCGCTCGGCTTGCGCATCCGTTCCGGCGATCCGCTCGATATTGTACGGCGGATAACCGTCGGCGACACGGGTAACCCGGTCGATGGCCCGTTCGAACTCCTCGAACCCAAGCAGAAAAGGCGAGTGGACGGTCCGTGACATCGGCGAAGCCTTCCGGCCTTCGTAACGGAGGCCCGTTATGGCGCCTCCTAGCGGGAATATGGAGATTTCGCGGCATTCTTCAAGGCCGTTAGGGCCCCGCGCCGGCGGTCGAAACGCCTGTTCAATCCGCTAGATCCGGCGCTATGGGGCGCTCGGCAAGACCCGGTCGGGCGGACGGTGCCCATCCATGAAGGTTTTGATGTTGACGATCACCTTCTCGCCCATGTCGATGCGGCCCTCGCGGGTCGCCGAACCCATATGCGGCAGCAGCGTCACTTTGCCCGCCGCGGCAAGCTTGACGAGCTTCGGCGAGATCGCCGGCTCGTGCTCGAATACGTCGAGACCGGCGCCGGCAAGTTCGCCGTTCTCCAGCATCTCGGCAAGCGCGTCCTCGTCGATGATCTCGCCGCGCGCCGTATTGACGACGATGGCATGCGGGCGAAGGTATTTGAGGCGCCGCGCCGAAAGCAGGTGGTAGGTGGCGGGCGTGTGCGGACAGTTGACCGAGACGATGTCCATGCGCGCCAACATCTGATCGAGCGACTCCCAATAGGTCGCCTCGAGCCCTTCCTCGATCGAGGCTGCCACCCGGCGGCGGTTGTGGTAGTGGATCTGCAGGCCGAAGGCGAAGGCGCGCCGCGCCACGGCCTGGCCGATCCGCCCCATGCCGATGATGCCGAGCCTTTTGCCGGTGATCCTGGCTCCGAGCATCCAAGTCGGCGACCAGCCGCTCCAGGTTCCATCGGGAATGACCTTGGCGCCCTCGACGAGCCGCCGCGCCACCGCAAGGATCAGCGCCATCGTCATATCGGCCGTATCCTGGGTCAGGACGCCCGGCGTATTGGTGACCGTGATGCCGCGTTTCGTCGCCGCCGGGACATCGATGTTGTCGACGCCGTTGCCGAAGTTGGCGATGAGCTTGAGCTGCGGGCCGGCCTGCTCGATCAAGGTTGCGTCGATCCGGTCCGTGACGGTCGGCACGAGCACATCGGCGACATGCACGCTCTCGATGAGTTCGGCTTGCGTCAGCGGATCGTCGTCAAGGTTGAGGCGCGCGTCGAACAACTCGCACATGCGAGTTTCGACGACATCCGGCAATTTGCGCGTGAGAACAACGAGCGGCTTCTTTTTGCCCATTCCTCATTCCGTCATCGAAGGCGCAAACGAATCCTTGACCCGCGTCGGCGGCCCGCCCCGAGCATATCGATCCAAGGGCGGTTTCCACAAGGTTTTGGAACTCCGCCGCCTCCGGATCGCCGCGGGCTCGCGAATTCGCGGGGCGCGCTGAGCGGGAGCGCTTGATCTGCGCGCCTCTCTAGCAGATGGCCATCCAAACACAAGAATGGCAAGAATCAGTGTCGGTAGCGTGCGATTCGGCGCGTCAGCCAGGAGCGGTTGTTGCAGAACTGGCCGGCGGCCTTTACGGCCACTTTTGGCGCAAAGTTGCCGCGCATGGTCGTTGGCCCGCGCCGAATCGCACCGATGCATCCGACCCGCGATCGCTGGGCGGGAAAGATCGCTGGGCGGAAAGATGGAGGCAGGTCGAATTGGAACGAGCGAAGATGCGCCGCGCGCGACCATGCGGATCGATTGCGAAGGGTTGGATATGCTGGTTCTGCGTCGTCTTATGCGGCTGCGGTGCCGCGCTCCCAGGGTACGCGCAAACCGTGGGCCAGAATGGCGAGCAGGTCGGTAGTGTCAGCGGCCTGCCGCTGCCGCGCTTCGTCAGCCTGAAATTCGACCGGGTCAATTTGCGCGAAGGCCCTTCCCGCGATCACCGTACCACCTGGATCTACGAACGTGCCGGCCTGCCAATCGAAATCACCGCCGAGTACGGAATATGGCGCAAGGTGCGCGACGCGGACGGCACCGAGGGCTGGGTGTTGCACACCGTCCTTTCCGGGCGGCGCACCGTGATCGTCGCGCCTTGGAAGAAAGACGAAGTCTTCACCCTCTATTCGCATCCGGGCGCGGATTCGCAGCCGACGGCGCGCCTGCAGACCGGCGTCATCGCCAGCATCCGCTCCTGCGACGGCAAATGGTGCGAGATCTTCGGCGAAGGATTTGACGGCTATATGGAGCAGACCCTGCTCTGGGGCGTATATCCCAACGAGAAGGTCGAATGAGTCTCAGTCTTCGGGGCGCAGCCTGACGACCACTTCGATGCGGTCGATCCGGGTCCCTTTCGGCGGCGCGGGCAAACGCGTCGGATCGATCGCCACCCGGGGGATATCGATCAGCGTATTGCTGCCCTCGATCAGGAAATGGTCGTGATGCGAGACGTTGGTGTCGAAATACGCCTTCGACCCATCGACCGCGACCTCGCGCAACAGGCCGACCTCGGTGAACTGATGGAGGCAATTGTAGATGGTGGCGAGCGAAACGGGCACGCGGGAGTTTTGCGCCTCCTCGAGCAGCGTCTCGGCGCTCACGTGCCGATCGCCCTTGCCGAACAGAAGCCAACCCAATGCGACGCGCTGTCGCGTCGGCCGCAGCCCCGCGGCGCGCAGTTTCATACGCAGGTCGTGCACCGGACAGCCGGCCAAAGGCGTCGCGCGCGCGGCGTCGCTCGGTTTCGGGATCGTCTCGTTCATCGTTTTCCTGGCGCTCTGAGATCTCAGGCTCATTACTTGGGAGCTGGGGAAAGATACGACAAGTTCTCGTCTCGACAAAGGTTTAATTGATTTGCGCCGATTTGCGTGGGCGGCTCAAATCTGGGTCTTTTCCGGCGAGGCGAAGAGGCGGCGCCTTTCCAAAGCGATGCGCGGACGGGCATTCATAATTTCCGTGCTGCATCGCACCGCTTGCCTCGGCTTCCTCTTGCGAGGCCGGTGCAATCATCCCTATCTTGAGCTTTGGGCGCGGGAGGCAGCGGTGCATTCGGCCGCGGCCGGGGAGCATTGGACCGCTTTCGGGAGGCCGCGTCCTATGTTAGAAGCCGCAAACTTGGCTCGCGTCGCTGCGCCGCCTTCGGGGCGAGCACCTTACGAGTAAAACGACGCGATGGGCGAGCGACGCTCCAGTTACGACTACGAGGATTTGATCGCCTGCGGGCGCGGCGACCTTTTTGGTCCCGGCAATCCGCAATTGCCGCTGCCGCCGCTGCTGATGTTCGACAAGATCGCCGATATTTCCGAGGAAGGCGGGGTGAACGGCAAAGGCACAATTCGCGCCGAGTTTGCGATCAAATCCGATCACTGGTTCTTCGGTTCGCATTTCAAAGGCGATCCCGTCATGCCGGGTTGCCTCGGCCTCGACGCGCTATGGCAATTGCTCGGATTTTACCTCGGTTGGCTCGGCTTGCAGGGGCGCGGCCGGGCGCTCGGGGTCGGCGAGGTGAAGTTCACCGACCAGGTTTTGCCGTCCGTGAGAAAGGTCATTTACGGAGTCGATCTGAAACGCGTATTCAACACCAAACTGGTGCTCGGCATTGCCGATGGCTGGCTTGAGGCCGACGGGCGCCGCATCTATGAAGCGACCGATCTCAAAGTCGGCTTGTTCAAGGCCGCGATTGCGGCCTAAACGCATTCAAGCTGCGGCCAGGAGGCAAGGATGAGACGGGTCGTCGTCACCGGAATGGGCATCGTTTCCGCCATCGGAAACAATACCCAGGAGGTGCTTGCCTCACTGCGCGAGGCGAAGTCGGGGATCGTGAAAGCCGACAAATACGCCGAGCTCGGCTTCCGCAGCCAGGTGCACGGCGCCCCGACGCTCGACCCGGAAAACATGATCGACCGGCGCGCCATGCGCTTTCATGCCGGAGGCACCGCCTGGAACCATGTCGCCATGGACCAGGCGATCCAGGACGCCGGCCTTGGCGTAGAGGAGGTCTCCAACGAGCGAACGGGGATGATCATGGGCTCGGGGGGCCCTTCGGTGCGAAGCTTGGTCGAATCGGCCGACACGGCGCGCAGCAAGGGCCCCAAAAAGGTCGGTCCCTTCGCCGTTCCCAAAGCCATGTCGTCGACTGCCTCGGCGACACTGTCGACCTGGTTCAAGATCAAAGGCGTCAGTTATTCGATCTCGTCGGCCTGCGCGACCTCCAATCATTGCATCGGAAACGCCTACGAGATGATCCAGTACGGCAAGCAGGATGTCATGTTCGCCGGCGGCTGCGAAGAACTCGACTGGAGCCTTTCGGTGCTGTTCGACGGCATGGGCGCGTTGTCCAGCGCCTACAACGACCGCCCAAGCGTCGCCTCCCGCGCCTACGACAAGAACCGCGACGGTTTCGTCATCGCCGGCGGGGCCGGCGTGCTGGTGCTGGAGGAGCTGCAGCATGCGCGGGCGCGCGGCGCCAAGATCTACGCGGAAGTGGCCGGTTACGGCGCGACTTCGGACGGCCACGACATGGTGCAGCCCTCGGGCGAAGGCGCGGTGCGCTGCATGCGCATGGCCCTCGAGGGCATCAAGGTGCCGATCGACTACATCAACCCGCATGCCACGTCGACTCCGATCGGCGACCTGCGCGAGATCGAAGCGGTGCGCAGCGTATTCGGCGACCGCGCCCCGCCGCTTTCCGCGACCAAATCTCTGACTGGACATTCGCTCGGCGCCACCGGCGTGCAGGAGGCGATCTATTGCCTGCTCATGATGCAGAGCGGCTTCATCTGCGCGAGCGCCAATATCGACGAACTCGATCCGGCCTTTGCGGACATGGACATCGTGCGCAAGCGTCGCGACGGTCTCGCCTTGCGTGCCGTCCTGTCCAACTCGTTCGGTTTCGGCGGCACCAACGCCTCGCTCGTCTTGAAACAAGTCGATGCCTGATCAGCGGCGCGCGCTGATGCGCGGCAAGCGCGGCCTGGTGATGGGCGTCGCCAACGATCACTCGATCGCCTGGGGCATCGCCAACGTGCTCCACGACGAGGGCGCCGAGCTTGCCTTCACCTACCAGACGGCGGCGCTTGGCAAACGCGTCAAGCCGCTGGTCGAACCGCTCAATCCTTCGTTGGTTTTGCCGTGCGACGTCGAGGATCCGGCGAGTTTCGATGCGACCTTTGCGGCTCTGCAGCGCGCCTGGGGCTCGCTCGATTTCGCGGTCCACTGCATTGCCTATTCGGATCGTGCCGAGCTGCGCGGCCGCTATGCCGATACGACGCGCCAGAATTTCCAGCGCACCATGCTAATTTCCGCGTTCTCGTTCACGGAGATGACGAGACGCGCCGCCAAACTGATGCCGAAGGGCGGGGCGTTGTTGACGCTCACGTTCGGCGGTTCGACCCGGGTGATGCCGAATTACAACGTGATGGGCGTCGCCAAGGCGGCGCTCGAGGCGAGCGTGCGCTATCTTGCCGCCGACTTCGGCCCGCAGGGGATCAGAATCAATGCAATTTCCGCCGGTCCGGTGCGTACGCTTGCCGGCGCCGGCATCGCCGATGCCCGCTGCATGTTCAATTTCCAGAAGGCCCATTCTCCGCTGCGCCGGGCGGTCACGATCGATGCCATCGGCCGCGCCGCGCTCTATCTTCTTTCCGATCTCTCCAATTGCGTTACCGGCGAGATCCATTATGTCGATTCCGGCTACAATATCGTCTCGATGCCGCAACCGGATCGCTTAAAGGCGCACGAGGCCATCGTACCGGACGAGGCGGAGAATTCCTGAGCGAATGCAACTCTATTCGGAAAATCATTCGCCGTTCTCGGCGCCCGTCAGAATCGCAATTTATGCCAAGGCGCTCGACATCGAGATCGTTGCGCCGCCAGGCGGCCTGCGCTCCGCCGAATATCATCGCATCAATCCGCTCGGCACCATTCCGTGCCTGATGCTCGACGACGGCACGCGCCTGCCGGAGTCCTCGGCGATCATGGAGTATCTCGAAGAGAAGTTTCCCGATCCGCCGCTGCTTCCCATGAATCCCGAAGCGCGTGCGCAGGTACGTCTGTTGCAGCGCATCGGCGAACTGCACATCACGACGCAGACCGTCGAACTCGCGCGGCTGCCGGACGCAGGCGACGAGACGGCCGCCAATCGCTTGACAAAAATCGTTCGCGGGCTCGCCGCCTTGCAGAACATTCTGACGGGCGATACGTTCGCGGCCGGTCCGAATTTGACGCTCGCCGATTGCCAGCTCGCGCCGGCGCTTTTCCGTGTGCCGCGCGTGGTCGGCGCTTTCATGAACCGGGATTTGATCGGCGCCTATCCGAAAGTGGCGCGCTACGTCGAGACCAGCGGCCGCCACAAAGCGGTTGCCCGCGTGCTTGAAGAAATGGGGGCGGCACTGGCGTAAGCGCGCTGGCTGCGGCAGGATTGCAGCAAGGTTCCACCTTAGCCTGCTGATTCGCGAGGAGCGGCAGCGCCCCTTGAACGTCACCGTACAAAGCCCAATTCAAAGAGGAAACTTTAAAGCCCGGCTGCCGGTTATCCGGTCACGCCACGCTTTTCCCGAAATTGAGGTGCATTTCCGAGGATGCCCAGCCAGATGGCAAAAGCATCCCAAGAGGCCTCGAACGAAACAGGTAAGTCCATGCATCTTGTCAGTCGTCGTGCGGTACTCACCGGGGCTTCGGCCGCAGGTCTCTCGCTTACCCTGGCAGGCTGCGTTTCCACCAACACGCCGGATCCGGTTGCCGAGGCGTATGCCGGTCCGCCTGAGCAACCCCTCTCGCGCGACACCGATGCGGACTATGCGGGCATGTATGGTCCGGTAACGGGCGAGCCTTATCCGATCCCCGCCGTCAAACTCTCGGAACTCAACTCGGCATTTCTGCGCAAGGAGATTGCCTATCAAACGAACGAGCAGCCGGGCACGATCGTCGTCGATCCGGGACACCATTATCTCTATCACGTGTTGAACGGCGGCCGGGCGATGCGCTACGGCGTCGGGGTCGGGCGCGAAGGTTTCGCCTGGTCCGGCATAGCGATGATCCACGACAAGCAGGAATGGCCGGATTGGTATCCGCCGCCGGAAATGTTGCAGCGCCAGCCGGAGCTCGCGAAGTATATGTCGCAGCTGCAGGGCGGGCTCGGCATGCCGGGCGGCGCCGGGAATCCGCTTGGCGCACGGGCGATGTATCTTTGGGAAGGCAACAAGGATACGCTTTACCGCATTCACGGCACGAACGAGCCCTGGACGATCGGCACGAGCGTGTCCTCCGGCTGCATCCGCATGATCAATCAGGACGTGATCGATCTCTACCAGCAGACGCCGGTTGGCACCAAAGTCGTCGTGCTCGGGCCGGGGGTCGTCGGCTGACGCGCACATCTGCCGTACGTGGCAGGCGGCAATCAGGATAGAAGGCGACGTTCCGAATACAATCGAAGCCCCGGCGAGAACCGGGGCTTTCTGCATATGCGGGCCGATTTCGCTGCCCCATTCGCGCCAACGCGCAGCCCTGGAACGGCCGTCGACGCTGCGCTAGAATCCGCCGCATGCTCCGATTCTTGTTTGCCGGTTCGCTGTTCGTCGGGCTCTTCACGATCAACCCGGCATACGCCGATTTCCAATCCTGTCTCGGCACGTTGAAGGCGGAATCCGAGGCGAGCGGCGTTGCGGCGGCGACCGTCGAGGCTGCGACGCGAAACCTCACCTTCAATCCCGACGTGCTCGAGTCGGAGAAGGAACAACCGGAGTTCGTGACCCCGATCTGGGATTACATCGCCGGCCTCGTCGATGACGAGCGCATCGCGGACGGACGCGCCGCGATGCAGCGCTGGGCGAAGTGGCTCGACATCGCCGAGCGCAGATACCGCGTACCCGCCTCGGTGATCGCGGCGGTGTGGGGCATCGAATCGAATTTCGGCAAGAATTTCGGCACGCACCCCGTCCTACAATCGCTCGCGAGCCTGGCTTGCTCGGCCAGCCAGCGGCCGGAATATTATCGCCGCGAATTCCTCGCAGCCATGCGGATTGTCGGCGCCGGCGATGCCGATCCGGCAAATTTCGTCGGCTCGTGGGCAGGCGCCTTCGGGCACACCCAGTTCATGCCCTCGACTTTCTTGCGTCTCGCCGTCGATCTCGACGGAGACGGGCGTCGCGACATCATCAATTCCGTGCCCGACGCGCTCGGCTCGACCGCCAATTATCTGCATCGCAGCGGTTGGATCTGGAGCCTGCCGTGGGGTTTCGAGGTAAAGATCCCCGCTCACTATGCCGGACCATCGGGGCGCCGCGACAAACAGCCGATGGCGGCCTGGGCGGCGCGCGGCATTACGCATATCGACGGCAGGCCGCTCGGCGGCGCAATGCAAGTCGGGCTGTTTCTGCCGGCGGGACCGAAGGGGCCGGCGTTTCTCGTTACCCGCAATTTCGATGCGATCTATTCCTACAACGCCGCGGAATCATATGCGCTGGCCATCGGGCTTCTCTCCGACCGGCTGCGCGGCCTCGGCCCCATCGTGACGGCGTGGCCAACCAACGATCCCGGCTTGTCGCGCGCCGGCCGGCGCGAAGTGCAGACCTTACTGATCCGCCGCGGCTATGACCTGGGAGGCAAGATCGACGGCGTTCTCGGCCGCAAGACGCAAGCGGCGATCGCCGATTTTCAGGCGCGCGCCGGGCTCAAACCGGACGGCCGCGCAAGCCAATCGGTCCTCGCCGCCTTGCGCGGCCGCTAGGTGGCCATCGGGCGTACCTGCGGCGCTGGGCCAAATTTAACAATCCAAGTGTTTTCAAGTGCATCCGCGACGCGCTCACCCGGAATTGACTGGCGCCGGCGCGCCATTGCTCTAAATTTCCATCGGGAAAGATTCTATGCCTATGTTTCCTTCAGCGCCCAAATTGGTTCGTGGCCTTGGCGCGGTGCTTGCGGTTTGCGGATTTAGCTCCGCGGCCGCCGCAAACGGCATCGACGGCGTGGTCGAACTGTTTACCTCGCAAGGCTGTTCGTCCTGCCCGCCGGCCGATCGATTGCTGACGAGAATCGCGACCGATCCGTCGATCGTCGCGCTGAGTTTCCCAATCAATTATTGGGATTTCATCGGCTGGAAAGACACATTGGCCTCGCCTGAATTTACCGCCCGGCAGGAGGCCTATGCCGCGGCGCTCGGTGAACGCCGCGTCTATACGCCGGAGGCGGTCATCGACGGGCTCATCGATGCGGTCGGCAGCGATAAAGCGGCGATCGATCGCGCCATCAGCACCGCGAAGCAACGCAACGGTGCGCTCAGCGTGCCGGTGCAATTGCACGAACATGCCGGCGTTTTGCAGATCGATATCGGTGCCGGCAGCGAGACGGCGGCCGGAGTCTATGTGCTGCGCGTCGCCAAATCGCGCACGGTTGTGATCGAGCGGGGCGAGAATTCCGGCCATAGCGTCACCTATACGAACGTCGTACGCGCGATCCACAAGGTCGGCGAATGGAGCGGCAAGCCCGAAAGTCTGAAGCTCACCGAGCTGAAAGGCGACGACGAAGCCTATGTCGTGCTGGTGCAGCAAGGCTCGCAAGACGATCCGGGCGCGATACTGGCCGCCGCCAAAGGCGTCGGGCTCTGATCCACGCCGCGATCTGCGTCCGAATTTTGCCCTGATCGATCGGTTCATTCCGATTGCCGCATCGAACTTTGGCGCGCGTCAAACAGCGAGGTATGTTTCTGCAATGATTCGCACGCTTCGACTTGCCTTGGCGGTCGCATTCCTCTGTGGATTCGCGGCGCCGGTTGCTATGGCGCAGGAGTCCTTGTCGCTGCGATTGGCCGCCAATGAGCCGATCAAGCACAAGGCCAGCAAACAAAAGACCGCCAAAGCAAAGACCGCGAAATCAAAGACTGCCAAATTGAAGTCCAAACCCGGCAAATCCGCCGAGGTCAGAGCCTCGAACGGCGCGGCGGGCGATAAAGACGCCGGCAAACCGGTGCAGATCGCAAGTTTCGGCGATTGGGGCGCGTTTCTCGCCGCGGGCGGCAAAGAGAAGACGTGCTACGCGCTCGCCCAGCCGAAGGAACGCACCCCCGACAAACTCAAACGCGATCCGGCCTACGTATTCATTTCGAACCGGCCCCGCGAAAATATCCACAACGAAGTTTCAATCATGATGGGCTTCCCGATGAAAAACGGCGGCGAGGCCGAGGCCGATGTGTC
>JASHUD010000168.1 GCA_030040215.1 Methylovirgula sp. | reverse complement strand
GCCGCGCTGCTCTATCTGCCGCTGGTGCTGCCGCCGGTGGTCACCGGCTACGTGCTGCTGATCGCCTTCGGACGGCGCGGCATTTTCGGCGCGGCGCTCGCCCATCTCGGCATCGTGCTTTCGTTTCACTGGACCGGCGCGGCGCTCGCCTGCGCGGTGATGGGATTTCCGCTGATGGTGCGCGCCATGCGGCTTTCCTTCGAGGCGACCGATCCGCGCCTCGTGGAAGCGGCCGGCACGTTGGGCGCCAATCCGGTTGTCAGCTTTTTTCTGGTGAGCCTGCCGCTCGCGCTGCCCGGCGTCATCGCCGGCGCGACGTTGGCGTTTGCGCGCGCGCTCGGCGAATTCGGTGCGACGATCACCTTCGTCGCGAACATTCCCGGCGAAACGCAGACCATCGCCTCGGCGATCTATACGTTTATCCAGGTTCCCGGCGGCGATCCCGCCGCCTTGCGCCTCACGCTGGTTTCGATCGTCATCGCGTTCGCGGCGATCATTGCTTCCGAGATCGTCCAGCGGCACGGCGAGAAACGGCTGGCGAGATCGGCATGATCGATGTCGACGTGACGCGCCGGATCGGCGCGTTTTGCTTGCGGGTCGCCTTCCAGAACAGCGCCGGCATTACGGCGCTCTTCGGCCGCTCGGGCGCCGGCAAGTCGATGACCATCGGACTCATCGCCGGGCTCGCGCACCCGGACGAAGGCCGCATCGTCCTCGACGAGCGCGTGCTGGTCGATACGAAGAACAATGTCTTCGTGCCGGCCCATAAGCGCCGCATCGGCGTGGTCTTCCAGGATTCGCATCTCTTCCCGCATCTCGGCGTCAAGCACAACCTGCTGTTCGGGCGCTGGTTCGCGCCGCGCCGCGAGCGCAAGATCGATTTCGACGCGGTGGTCGAGACGCTCGGCATCGGCCGGCTCTTGAATCGCGCTCCGGCGTTGCTATCCGGCGGCGAGCGGCAACGCGTCGCCATCGGCCGCGCGCTGCTCTCCTGCCCGCGACTGTTGCTGCTCGACGAGCCTTTCGCGGCGCTCGACCTGCAACGCCGCCTCGAGATCCTGCCGCTCATCGAGGCGCTGCGCGACGAGTTCAAGATTCCGATCGTCTATGTTTCGCATGCGGTCGAAGAAGTGGCGCGGCTCGCCGCCTGGGTAGTGGTCCTCGACGAGGGTCGCGTCGCGGCCGAAGGCGATCCCGCCGACGTCCTGCGTCCTGCCGTCACCGAGGATCCGCGTTTCGGCGGCGCCAGCATCCTGACGATGCATGTCGGCAAGCGCGATACGGCCTACGGACTGACCGAGCTTACCCATCCCGCCGGCACGATCTGGCTCGCCGGACCCGCCGGCATCGAAGGATCGCGCGTGCGCATCGTCGTGAAGGCGACCGACGTGACGCTCTCGGCGGCGTCGCCGCACGGCTTGAGCGTGCAGAGCATGCTGCACGGAACGCTCGCTTCGATCGAGACGGCGGGGCCGCTCGCGCTGGTCGAGATCGCGCTTGCCGGCGAAGGCCGGCTGGCGGCGATGGCGACGCGGCGCGCGCTCGACGAGCTCGGCCTCAATGTAGGCGACCCCGTCTTCGCGCTCATCAAGACGGCGGCGCTCGACGAACGGGCCCTGGGCGGGTAACTCCCTCTCCCCATGAGCGCATGCGAAATGGGGAGAGGGCCGGGGTGAGGGGCTTGGGGATTTGCTACAATATAGCCAATGCCTCGGCCCCTCACCCTAACCCTCTCCCCGCAAGCGGGGAGAGGGAATGAGACTTACACATGAGCGGACCCGATTCCATCACCGCCGCGCTGCTGGTCATCGGCGACGAGATTCTTTCCGGGCGCACCAAGGATAGAAACATCGGCATCGTCGCCGATTTTCTCGCCGGGCGCGGCATCGAGCTCAACGAAGTGCGCGTCGTTCCCGACGACATCGCCGCGATCGTCGCGGCGCTCGACGCGCTGCGGGCGCGCCATACCTACGTGTTTACGACCGGCGGCATCGGCCCGACCCATGACGACGTAACCGCCGACGCGGTGGCCGCCGCTTTCGGCGTGCCGCTCGTCGAAGATCCGCGCGCCATCGCGCTGATGCTGCAGCGGATTACATCCGAACATCTCAACGAGGCGCGCCGCCGCATGGCGCGCGTTCCGCAAGGCGCGGCGCTCATCGAGAATTCGGTTTCCGCCGCGCCCGGATTCTGGATCGGCAATGTCATCGTCATGGCCGGCGTGCCAGCGATCGTCGAAGCCATGCTCGCGGCGGTCGCTCCCAAGTTGCAAACCGGCCAACGCACGATTTCGCGGACGGTCGAAGTGGGCGACATGCCGGAAGGCGCGTTTGCCGGCGAACTCGCCGCCGAGGCGGCGCGGCATCGAGCAGTTTCGATCGGCTCCTATCCGTCGTACAAAGACGGCAGGTTCGCCAATGAGATCGTCGTGCGCGGCAAGGACGCGGGCGAGGTCAAGGCGGCGGTCGCGGCGATCGAGGCGCTGATCGCGCGGCTGCGCGCCGCAGGAAAGGATCGCTACACGATCACATGAGCGAGAGCGGACGAGAGCGCGCCTTTCACGTCTCTTGGGATCAGTTCCATCGCGACGCCCGGGCGCTCGCCTGGCGGCTTGCCGAGACGGGGCCGTATGCGGCGATCGTCGGCATTGCGCGCGGCGGGCTCGTGCCGGCGGCGATCGTCGCCCGCGAGCTCAATCTGCGCGTCGTCGAGTGCGTCTCGGTGGTGAGCTACGAGCATACGACGCAGGAAGGTCCGCCGAAGATCGTCAAGCCGATCGCGCCCGAGATCGTGCGCGGCGAGGGCGAAGGCGTGCTCATCATCGACGATCTCGTCGATACGGGCGCAACGGCGCGCGTCGTCCGCGCCCTGCTGCCCAAAGCGCATTTCGCCTGCGTCTATGCCAAGCCCTTGGGCCGGCCGCACGTCGATACGTTCATGACCGAGGTCTCGCAGGACACCTGGATCTATTTCCCCTGGGATCTCGGCCTCGCCTTCCAGGCGCCGATCGCGGAGAAGAAGGAATGAGGAAGGGGCGGAAGGCGCCGCCTGTTCCCCTCTCCCCGTTCGCGGGGAGAGGGCTAGGGTGCGGGGCCGGGGGAATGGTTGCAGATTCCAATGTCATGGCCGAGCCGCTTCTTCTTACGCTGTCATTCTGGCTGGAGTGGAACCGCGTAGATGGCCGGCATAAAGCCGGCCATGACGAGCATCACCGGCATCGCATCAATTCCATCATTGCTGAAACTGCTCTAGGATCAAGCATTGAGAGCATGTTATGCGCGCTCTCGCGCGGGCGTGGCGGAATTGGTAGACGCAAGGGACTTAAAATCCCTCGGCGCGAAAGCGCTGTGCCGGTTCGACTCCGGCCGCCCGCACCAGGCCTTCGCCGAAGGCCATACGGCGGCTATATTGAGGCAGCGGAATCGAGGGCAAACCGCACCGCCAAGAGAGAAGTGCGAACCATGACCGACAAATCGACAGCCAAGATCGAAGCTGCCATCGCAGCCGAGCGGCAGCGGTGCATCGACCGCGTGCTGACCTATGCCGCGCTTCGCGATCAGGCTGGCGTCGATCTGGATCGAGCGGCGGCCGGTTTTGCCGACGACGAGCCGAGCGAAGGAGCCGCGGATCGCGCCCGAATGCAAGCGGAAGTGGCGCGCGACATCGCCCGCTTTTTGGGCGAAGAGAAAAAGGCCTAAGACGCGGGAAAAGATCGAGGGCTGCGAGGATCGCGAGGCTCATGAGCGCAAATGGCACGGGCGCGAAAACGCTGTGCCGGTTCGACTCCGGGCGCCCGCACCAAATTACTTCAACCGCCGAATATTCCTTCGGCGATAAAAGCTGTTGATTGATTGCGAATTTTAAATCGCGCTCTTTGCATTTTGCACGCCCGCGCATTAAGCGCCCCTGAACAAGGAGCGAATCATGTCATCAAAAAAAGAGATATTGAGAATGCAAAACGGGGTCAGACTTTTGAAAATCAGTGTGCTTACTGAAGCGATGCCAATCGTAGCGTATTCAGTATCCACTAAGCGCACTCCTGACGTCTGGCAGTCAACGAACTTGATCGAAGCTCACCGCCCGTTTGAGCAAGAAGTTGGACGTTGCCAAGATGTCAGTGTTTAGCCGTTATTGAAGGCACACGCGGCTAGATTCGCTGATCTCACTTAAAAACTGCTGCAGAGGTGAGTTTTCGATACGATGGAGATACGCCATCTAAGCTTGAGTCTCGAAGAAATTTCGACGATTAAGCATTGTTTGGTCGATGGCGCTTCTTACGCTGATAGGATCAGCTTGGGTTTTGCCTTCCAACTTGCTCAGCTCCAACGAGATTTCGGCGAAGAACGCGTCGTTTTGAACGAAATCGAAGTTCTCGAGGGAATAACTGGGAATTCGATGACTAAGCATGCGTCGCAATTCAAGCATCCACCGCTGCACCCCTTTTGGCACAAGCACTTCTCGACGCGCCGTCATTTGCTGCGCAATGCATGCGAATGGTGGGGGCTTGGAAAAGGCGGGAACAAAAGGCTATTGGCCATGATAGA
>JASHUD010000022.1 GCA_030040215.1 Methylovirgula sp. | reverse complement strand
CTACGGCGTCCTAATAACCGATCACGACGGTCAGATTCGCTGGCCGACAGACAAAGGCTTCTATCACTCCGGCACTCGCGTTATTTCGTCATGGCGAATCTTCGCCGACGGCAAGCCGTGGGAACTCTTGAACAGCGGAAACATCGCGTACCACGCCGTGCCTGCTCCATGCGATCGGCGACGGGGAGCGCATCGATCACGCACCGGATCACGGCATCGCCGCAGGCAGCGCGGTCGTCGCCATGCTTCAGATGATCGTCGGCATTCAGCCGGACGCGCCGGCCGGCAAGCTCTACATCGATCCCGTTCCGCCTAAGTGGCTTCCGAAACTCGCCATCAGAGATCTTCGGGTCGGTAAAAACGTCTTCGATCTGCAGCGCCGAGCCCGATGGATCAGTGTTTCAACACCGCCATGGCCCTTTTACATACGTTGTCGACGGTGAAGCCATATTCACGCATAACGACGTCGCCTGGAGCCGACGCGCCATATCGGTCTATCCCCAGCACATCGCCTCGATCGCCAACGTAGCGATGCCAGCCCTGCGACGCGCCCGCCTCGACGGCAAGCCGGGCGCGGACCGAGGGCAATAATACCTCGTCGCGATAACTCTGCGGCTGCGCATCGAACAGCTCCCAGCTCGGCATGGAGACAACGCGCGCCACGACGTTTTGCTCCTGTAGCGTCTGTCGAGCGGCCATGATCAACGCAACCTCCGAACCTGTTGCAATCAGAATGACGTCCGGTTTTCCGTTCGGGGCATCGACCAGGACGTACGCACCTTGGCGCAACCCATTTGCCGCGGCACATTGGCTGCGATCGAGGGTTGGCACGTTCTGGCGTGTCAGAATCAATGCGACGGGGCGATCGCCCGCTTCCAGCGCGACCCGCCAAGCGACAGCCGTCTCATTGGCATCGCCAGGACGGATGACCGTAAGACCCGGAACCGCGCGCAGGCCGGCGAGCTGCTCCACCGGTTGGTGAGTCGATCCATCCTGCCCCAGGGCGATGCTGTCGTGGGTAAAAACATAGATGATATGAAGTTTCATCATCGCGGCGAGACGGATCGGCGGCCGCATGTAATCGGAGAAAATCAAAAATGTCGCGCCGAACGGCACCGCACCGCCGTGCGCCGCCAGACCATTCAGGATCGCCCCCATGCCGTGCTCGCGTACGCCGAAATAGATATTGCGGCCGGCATAGCTCCAGACGCCCTCCGCCGCGCCTTGCTTGTCGCGCACGGTCGCACCGGCGGGCTCGAAATCTCCCAACTCCGAAAGTGCGGTATAGGTCGATGGATTCAAATCCGCCGAACCGCCGATCAATGCCGGCAATCGAGGCGCAATCGCATTCATCACCTTCCCGGCGGCGACGCGAGTGGCCATGCCCTTTGCATCCGCGGGGAAAACCGGAATGTTGCTATTCCATCCATCCGGCAATTCGCCGTGCATGACCTGTTGAAACGCTCTCGCCAGATCCGGAAACGCCCGGCTGTACGCCGAGAATCTATCGCTCCATTCCGCCTCGGCCGACTTCCCGCGCTTGAGCGCGTTGCGAAAATGTTCGCCTGCCTTCTCGGGGATGTAAAATGGCGGCTCGGTTGGCCAGCCCAGGTTTTCCTTAGCTAGCCGCACTTCGTCGGCGCCCAAGGGCGATCCATGCGATTCAAAGCTGTCCTGCTTGTCGGGCGAGCCGTAGCCGATATGAGTCCGCGCCAGGATCAGGGAGGGACGCTGCGTTTCCGCACGCGCCGTGCGCAGCGCCGCGTCGATTGCCGCTAGATCGTTGCCGTCCGCAACCGATTGGACGTGCCAGCCATAGGCTTCGAAGCGGCGCGCACGATCCTCGGTAAATGTGATGTCGGTTCCAGCCGAAAGCGTCACCCGGTTGTCGTCATAGAGGTAGATCAGCTTGCCGAGCTTCAAATGGCCTGCGAGCGACGCGGCCTCCGACGACACGCCCTCCATGAGATCTCCATCGCTGACAATCCCATAGGTGAAGTGATTGACGATCTCGGCGCCGGGCCGGTTGAAACAGGCCGCCAGATGCGCTTCGGCCATTGCCAGACCCACGCCATTGCCGAAGCCCTGGCCCAAAGGCCCCGTCGTCGTCTCGACGCCCGGCGTAACGCCACGCTCAGGATGACCCGGCGTCATGCTGCCCCACTCGCGAAAATGCTTGATCTGTTCGAGCGGAAGATCGTAGCCGGTAAGATGAAGCAAGCTGTACAGCAGCATCGAACCATGCCCGGGAGACAACACGAAGCGGTCGCGGTCAAACCATTCCGGATCGGCCGGATTGTGCTTGAGGAAGCGCATCCACAGCACGTACGCCATCGCCGCGGCGCCCATTGGTAGTCCAGGGTGGCCGCTGTTGGCCTTTTGCACGGCATCCACGGAGAGGAAGCGCACCGTGTTGACGCACTCATTATCCAAGGCAGGATCGGCGGGCATTGTTGGGGGTAGGGTAGTCATCCAGATTTCTCCACTTTGAGCTTTTCCGATGAGCGTTCATCAGATCGGGCTGCGCACCGCCACCGTCAAATTTGCGAGCCGCGATGCGACCGTCTCGCCGCGCCTCACGTCACAGACGCGGCAGGTCACTTCCAGGCTTCATGACGTTCTCCCTCTAATCGACTTAGTCCTTTGTGCCTGTTGTGCCGGGTAGATACGGGCCTTTGCCGGTGCTCAAATCGAAATGCGGTTCCCATAGAACTCACGGTCCTCGTTGTAGTCGCTTTCGCTAAAGCCCAGCTGTGCGACTCGATAATCTGGATCAATTCAAGGAGGGGAAAACAGACCTTCCGGATCTGGCGTCGTCCTATATCTACTTGGGCGCGGGCGTCTCGAGTCGCTCCCGGAGCGGCGCGTCTTCGCCTAAGCTCATCGCGGTACGCACAAGGGTAAGATGCGAAAAGGCTTGCGGGAAATTGCCGACCTGGCGCCCGCTCGTCGTGTCGTATTCTTCGCTGAGCAGGCCAAGGTCGTTCCTCAGCGAAAGCAGACGATCGAGAAGCGCGTTGGCCTCCGCGGTCCTTCCCAGTTTCTGGTAGGCATCGACAAGCCACAGGCTGCACGGCAGAAACACGCCTTCGCCGGCGGGCAGCCCGTCCGCTCCGCTCTCGCTGCGGTAGCGCTGCACGAATCCGCCGGCAAGCAATTCGCG
>JASHUD010000167.1 GCA_030040215.1 Methylovirgula sp. | reverse complement strand
GGCGGCGAACGATGCCGCCAGCCATTCCGGAAAATCGCCGCGCACCCAATCGGGCGCGCCGTCGAGCGCGCCGCTCTCGAGCCGCGCGCGCTCCGTTTCGCTGAGCGGCGGCGGCGCAAAACCTTCGCCGGTGCATAGCGCGGCGATCTCGCCAACCGCAAGCCCGCGCATCTCGCGCAAACTGCCGAGCAGGACCGCGCGCGGCGTCTCTTCGCCCATGATCCACGCGGCAGAAGCGCGGCAGCGCAGCGCGTCGTAGACGAGCGAGGCGAGCGCGGCGCGATCCTTCGATCCCGCAAACCGATGCGAAAGCCCCCAATCCTTCAACGCGTCAGCGGCCGGCCTATGCCGCGTCTCGATGTCGGCAAGAATTTCGATCGCCGCGGCGATACGAGCGGCGGGGGTCATTGCAGCGCGCCTTTGCGATGTTGTTGCCGCGGCGTGCTCAAACGCCGGTCGGATAATTGGGGCTCTCGCGGGTGATTGCCACGTCGTGGACGTGGCCTTCGCGCAGCCCCGCCGCCGAGACCTTCACGAACTTGGCGCGGCTCTGGAACTCGGCGATGTTCGGGGCGCCGACATAGCCCATCGCGGCGCGCAGCCCGCCACTCAATTGATGCAGCACGGCGGCGGCCGGCCCGCGATAGGGCACCTGCCCCTCGATTCCTTCCGGCACGAGTTTGAGCGTATCCTTGATGTCCTGCTGGAAATAGCGGTCGGCCGAGCCGCGCGCCATCGCCCCGACCGAGCCCATGCCGCGATACGATTTGAACGAGCGGCCCTGAAACAAATAAACCTCGCCGGGGCTTTCGTCGGTGCCGGCCAGCAGCGAGCCGATCATCGCGCAATCGGCGCCCGCCGCGATCGCCTTGGCGAGATCGCCGGAATATTTGATGCCGCCGTCGGCGATTACCGGGACGTTGGCGGCGCGCGCGACCCCGACCGCATCGAGGATCGCGGTCAGTTGCGGCATGCCGACGCCGGCGACGATCCGCGTCGTGCAGATCGAACCCGGGCCGATGCCCACTTTCACCGCGTCGGCGCCCGCGTCGATCAGCGCCTTCGTGCCGTCGGCGGTCGCCACGTTGCCGGCGATCACGGCAACCTTGTTCGAGACGCGCTTGATCCGCGCCACCTGATCGAGCACCGATTGCGCATGGCCGTGCGCCGTATCGACGACGATCGCATCGACGCCGGCATCGACCAAAGCGAGCGCCCGCTCGTAGCCTTTATCGCCGACCGTCGAGGCGGCGGCGACCCGCAGCCTTCCCTCGGAATCCTTGCTGGCGTCGGGATATTGCGTCGCCTTTTCCATGTCCTTGACGGTGAGCAGCCCGACGCAGCGGCCCTCGTCGTCGACGACGACCAGCTTTTCGAGCCGGTGTTGATGCAGAAGCCGGCGCGCCTCTTCCTGCGTGACGCCTTCGCGCACCGTGACGACCTTCTTGGTCATGAACTCCGAAACAGGCTGCAGCGGATTGTCGGCGAAACGCACGTCGCGGTTCGTCACGATGCCGCACAGCCGCGCCGGCTTGCCTTGCGGGCCGCGCTCGACCACCGGAATGCCGGAGATCCCGTGCTGGCGCATCAGAGCGAGCGCTTCGGCGAGCGTCTCGTCCGGGAATACGATGATCGGATTGACCACCATCCCGCTTTCGTAGCGCTTCACCTTGCGCACTTCCTCGGCCTGTTCTTCCGGCTCCATGTTGCGGTGGATGACGCCGATCCCCCCCGCCTGCGCCAAAGCGATCGCCAGCCGCGCCTCGGTCACGGTATCCATCGCCGCCGAGATGATCGGCAGATTGAGGCCGATCCCGGCCGTGAGCCTCGTCTTCAGATCGACTCCGCTCGGCATAATTTCGGAATGGCCCGGTAGAAGCAGCACGTCGTCGAACGTGAGGGCTTCGCGGAATACCGGTTTTGCGATATCTGCCATGGCCAACTCCGGGCTGCGCGGCGCCGCCGCGCTTTAAAAGACTGCCGCGATTCGGAAAGCCGATCGCGGCGCGGTGAAAGTTGGCAGCGGCTCATAGCACGGGTTCGCCGCAGTGCAAAGCGGCCCGGCGGACCGCGACGCGCCGAGGTCTCGCAGGAGCGCGCCCGCGCGCCGGCGCGCTGCCGGCATCTATCCCTAAGCCGCGCCAAGCCCTAGAATATTCCGCGTCTCTCGATGAACCTCAGGATCCCAATTGCCGCGCTATGGTATTACGGCGCTGATCGTCGCTTGCGCCTTGTTCATGGAAAACCTCGACGGGACGGTCATTGCGACCTCGCTGCCGGCGATCGCAACCGATCTGCACCAGGACCCGATCGCGCTGAAGCTGGCGCTCACCTCCTATCTTTTATCGCTCGCCATATTCATTCCGGCGAGCGGCTGGGCCGCCGATCGATTTGGCGCCCGCACCGTTTTTCGCGCCGCGATCTTGATCTTCACGCTCGGTTCGATCCTCTGCGGCCAATCGAGCACGCTCTGGGAATTCGTCATCGCCCGCATGATCCAAGGGCTCGGCGGAGCCATGATGGTCCCGGTCGGACGGCTCGTCTTATTGCGCACGGTCCCTCGTTCCGAAATCGTCGGCGCGCTG
>JASHUD010000166.1 GCA_030040215.1 Methylovirgula sp. | reverse complement strand
CGCTTGCCTGCGAGACGATCCGCAGAGCCGGCATCATTCGCCGAATATTCTTTGCTCTGCTCGGCGCCGCTTTCGCGGTCCCGGCCTATGCCGATGCGCCGACCTTTACGATAGAGTTTCACGACGGCAAGCTTGCGCCTGTGCTCATCCAAGTGCCGGCCAACGCGCAAGTGAGGATCGAACTGAAGAACACCGGCAAGACGCCAGCGGAGTTTGAAAGCCATAAGCTGCATATCGAAAAGGTCTTGGTGCCGAACAGCAAATCGGTCGTGATTTTGCGGCCGCTCGACCCGGGCAAATACGGCTATTTCGACGACTTTCACGAAAATGCGCCCAAAGGCGTGCTAATTGCCAAATAGGTTAGCTTTCGCAGAAAATTCGCTGGAATTGTGAATGGCGAGCGCGCATTGCTTTCTCCTGCTCAAGAACGGAAGAACCCAATTTACTGCGCTAGGTGCCGGAACGTCTCGGCGACGCGCTCGTAGACCTGGCGTTTGAACGGCACGACCAGTTCGGCAAGCCGGTCCATCTTCTCCCAGCGCCAAGCGTCGAATTCGGGATGCTCCACGCCGGCCGGCGCGGTGATGTCGATTTCCCGGTCGTCGCCCTCGAAGCGCAAGGCAAACCATTTCTGCCGCTGTCCGCGAAACCGCCCGTTCCAAGCGGTCTGCGCCGACTCTTGCGGCACATCGTAGGTGTACCAGCCGGGAGCCTCGGCAAGCAGGCGAACCGAAGAGACGTTGATCTCTTCGTAAAGCTCGCGTCGCGCCGCCTCGTATGGATCTTCGTCCGCGTCGATCCCGCCTTGCGGCATCTGCCATTCGTAGCCGGGGATCTTGATTTCCGGCCGGTGCTTCTTGCGCCGGCCGATGAAAACCAGCCCATCTTTGTTGAGCAGCATCATGCCGACGCAGGGCCGGTAGTTGGCGAGATCGGGCATGCCTTAAGGATCGCTGGTCACGACGGCCGGCGCCGCTTTGCCGACCGCGGCGCTGAGAGGGATAAGGACCAATCCGTTCGCCTCCGCGGAACGTGCAAACTGGGCGATCTTCTCGACGCTTTGCGGCAATGCGCTCGCCACGCCGATGGCGAGGCCTTTGTCGCGCGCCACGGCTTCGAGCTGGACGAGCGCCGCGTCGATCCCCTCGGGCGTCGCGTCGATGATGACGTCCGCCTTGGCGGCCGGAAGTCCCGCGGTCGCGGCAAGCCTCAAGGCCTCGCTTTGCGGGGAAGAGCCGTCGTCGAGGTAAACAAGGCCGCGGTCGGCGATCTCGCGCAGGATGGGCGAAAAGGCGGCGGGATCGGCGGTCAATTTCGCGCCGAGGAAATTGGCAACTCCGGTATAGCCGGTGAACCGGCTCAGCAGCCAATGCAGATTGTCGGTGTTCTCGGCGACGTTCGCATTCGAGAGCAGCGTATGCGGACCGGGATTCGTCTGCGGATAGTCGATCGGCTCCATGGGAAGTTGCAGGATCACCTCATGGCCCTGGGCGCGTGCCGCGGCGACGGCAGCGGGGAGATTCCCCCCATAGGGCGCGAAAGCAAGTGTGACGACGCCGGGAAGATTGACAATCGCCGCTTGCGTTGCCGAGGGACTGAGGCCGAGACCGCCGACAAGAAGCGCGATGCGCGGCGCATCGGTCTTGGCGGTGGGCGTGATGAGCGGCCGGGCATAGACATCGGCGGGGCGCGCTCCGTCGGCGCCGATGCGCGGCAGCGGCCCGTAACGGCTCGGCTCGACGAGCCGCGGGTCGGGAGCGGGCGCCAGCGTTACGTCGAGGGCGCGCGGCACTTCGATGATCGTCGCCGCCGGGGCGGTGCCGCCGCCGGCGCGGACGACCTTGACGCCGCTCCTTTGCTCAAGATCCGCAGCGTTCTCGATCGCAGTCGTGGCGACGCCGGCCTTTTCGGTATTGCGCGCCTCGTTCGGATGCGCCGGCAGGACGGATGCCGCCGGAACCGGCGCGATCGTCGCGACTGCCTGCGGCTCGCCGCCCGACGGATTGCCGTAGAAATGCAGCCATCCGAAACCGGCCAGCAACGCGATTCCCAAGCTCGCCGCAAAGATCGCGCCAAGCGGCAAGTGCCGCTTCGGCCGGCGCCTATCCAGTCCGAGGGGGTCGTACAGATCGTCGCCTGCCATCGTGCCGGCATCCTGGCTCGCCGAACTCCGATCGGGTCGACCCAAGCGGCGAATCACGTCTTGTCGGCGAATCATACACGCCGGACGTGTTTGCCGAAACCGGACCGTTGGCGGGGCAAACGAAAGGTCCCGCAATCGGGGATTGCGGGACCCGGTGTTTAGCCGCTGCGCCGAGGCTCAGGGCGTCTTGCTGTTGTCGTCGGAGTCGGGCGGCGCGGCATTGCCGCCCGGGCCGGCGACCGTAGGCGTGGGGACCGCCGAGCTGCTCGGAGCGGTATTGGCGGCCCGCGTCACGCCGCGCAGCAGATCTTCGGCGGCGACGAGCTGCTTGTCTTTCTTCGGATCCGGCGGAACATAGGCCTGCGAGCCGTGCTCTTCGTCCTTGCCGTTCAGAAGATGGCCCTTGAGCGAAGCCTCGCCCTTGGTGTCATCCTTGCCGACGAGATCCGGCGGCACGTCCTCGAGCACCTCGATGTCCGGCTCGATCCCTTTGGCCTGAATCGAGCGGCCCGACGGCGTGTAGTAGCGCGCCGTGGTCAGCCGCAGCGCACCGTTGTCGGGGCCGAGCGGAATAATGGTCTGCACGGAGCCCTTGCCGAAGGAACGTGTGCCGATAAGGGTCGCGCGTTTATGGTCTTGCAACGCGCCGGCGACGATCTCCGAAGCCGACGCCGAGCCGCCGTTGATCAACACGACGACCGGCTTGCCTTTTGAAAGATCGCCGGGCCGGGCATTATAGCGCATCGTCTCGTCGGCATTGCGGCCGCGCGTCGAGACGATCTCGCCATGATCGATGAACGCGTTGACCACGGCGATCGACTGGTCGAGCAGGCCGCCCGGGTTGTTGCGCAAGTCGAGGATGTAACCCTTGAGCTTGTCACCCGGCATCTCGCTCTGGAACTTCAAGATCGCATCGCGCACGCCGTCGGCGGTCTGCTCGTTGAACTGCGTAATCCGGATGTAGCCGATGTCGTCGCCTTCCTGATGGGCGCGCACCGATTTGATCTGGATGATGGCGCGGGTCAGCTTGACGTCGCGCGCTTCCTTCTTGGGGCCGCGCAAAATTTTCAGCGTCACCGTCGTATCGGGCGCGCCGCGCATTTTATCGACCGCCTGATTGAGCGTCATTCCATCGACGTCTTCGCCGTCGATGGCCGAGATAATGTCGCCGGAGAGAATGCCGGCGCGTGACGCCGGAGTGTCGTCGATCGGAGTGACGACCTTGATGAGCCCGTTGTCTTCGGTGACTTCGATGCCGAGCCCGCCGAACTCGCCGCGCGTCTGCACCTGCATGTCGTTGAAGCTCTTCGCATCCATGTAGCTCGAATGCGGATCGAGCGAACCCAACATTCCGTTGATCGCCGCCTCGATCAACTTTTGATCATCGGGTTTTTCGACGTAATCGGAACGGATCTTCTCGAACACGTCGCCGAACAGATTGAGGCTGCGATAGGTATCGGCAGAATCGGCGCGGGCGACGGTGCCCGAAGTGAGCCACGTCTGCGTCCCGATCAAGACGGTAGATGCGCCGAGTACGGCGCCGACCAACAGGAGTGAGATTTTGCGCATTATCCGCGAACCTTTTGCATGTCCGGCTTCGCCCACCATGGGCCCGGATCGATCGCCGCCCCGTCTTTCCGAAACTCCACATAGAGGATGGGCTGCACCGCGCCAATTGCGATGGCCGCGGCTGTCTTGACAGACCCGTCGCCCATGTTGGCAACGGGTTCCCCGGCGAGGACGAATTGTCCTGCCTCTACGTTGATCCGCTCCATTCCAGCCAAGACCATATAATAGCCGTTCCCGGCATTGATGATCAAGAGTTGTCCGTAGCTTCGATAGGGTCCCGAGAACACGACCCAGCCGTCATACGGCGCGGCAACCACGGCGCGCGGCTGCGTGGCGACGAGTAGGCCCTTTTCAGTTCCGCCGAAGCCATCCGGCGAGCCATAGGAGCGAAGGATCGTCCCGGAGACCGGCATTGGTAACAGACCTTTAACGTCCGCAAAGGCCATCGCCGGCGCAAGCCGCCCCGGATCGTTGAATGGCGAGATATTCTTCTGATTGCCGGCTTCAGCCTTGGCTTCGCGTTGGGCCTCGGCTTTGCGCGCTTCCTCGGCGGCGCGTTTGGCGCCGGCCAGCTCGGCCTCGCTGCGCGTGATGAGCTGCATTAGGTTGGTAGCCTGGCTGGCAAGATCGGCGGCGCGGTCCTGCTCGGCCGTGAGCGCCTGTTGGGCGACCCCGAGCGCCGCCTGGCGCGCATCGATCAACGCTGCGAGCTTTTGTCGCTGCCCGTCGAGATCCTGCGCCTGCTCAGCAAGCTGTGCCTTTTCGGCGGTGATCGACTGACGAAGCCCGATGAGGTCGGACAAGTCGCTGGCCAGCGCCTCCGTCTCGGCGCGCATCTGCGGAAGCACGGCGCCGAGCAGCATCGAGGTGCGGATCGCTTTCAGCATGTCCTCGGGTGCGACCAACAAGGCTGGCGGCGGCGTGCGTCCCATCCGCTGCAGCGAAGCGAGAACTTCGGCGATCACGGTGCGCCGGCTTTCCAGCGAACGGCGGATCGCCTCCTCTCGGCTGTTTAGATTCTCGATTCGCGCCTCTGCTTCGCTCACTTTCGTTTCGGCGGCGCTCACTCGCTGCGTCGTCGCGATCAATGCCGCCTCGAGCCGCGCCCGGTCGCCGCGCAGGCCTTCGATCTGGGCTTCGATCTTGTGCCGCTGCTGCTCGGATTCTTGGATCGTGTCTTGAATGCCTTGAAGTTCGCTCTGCTTAGCGGAGAGGTCCTTCGCCTTGTCTTCGAGACTTGGCTGGGACGTCGAAGGCGACGGGTTCTGGACGGGCAGGGCAGGCTGCGGAAGTTGCGCAGCGGCGGCCGGCGCGGCGAAGAAGAATATGGCCATGACTGGGACGGCCGGCGCAATGCGCGCTGTCAATTCGCTCGTCCCAAAGTGGCGCCCGGTCATGTTCTTTGCCGCGAATCGCAGCTTGCGAAGCTAGCAAGGGCGAAAGTAAGGCGCCACCGCGTTCAGATCCGATGATAGGGGTGCCCGGCGAGGATCGTGAGTCCCCGATAGATCTGTTCGGCCGCCATAATGCGCGCCAGCCGGTGCGGCCAGGTCATGGCGCCGAACGCAAGGACGAGATGGGCTTCGGCGCGGAGGTCGGGGTCGAGTCCGTCCGGGCCGCCGACGATGAGGCCGACAAGCGCGACGCTTTGATCGCGGCTGCGGCCGAGGTCGGCGGCAAATTCGGCGCTGGTAAGACTTTTGCCGCTCTCGTCGAAGGCGATGCGCCGTCCGGCCGCGCCGAGCAAGGCGCGAATCGCTTTAGCTTCCTCGCGCATTCGGTCCTTTGGGCGCCGCGCGCGGCTCTCCTCGATCTCGCGATGTTCGAAATCGAACCCAAGCCCACGCCCCGTTGCCGCGGCGCGTTCGAGATAGCGCTCGACGAGATCCCGTTCCGGGCCGGCCTTGGTTCGTCCGACCGAGACGAGAAGGAGACGCATGGCAAATTCAGCCGGCGCGCCGTTCGGCGGGCCGATCTCTGCCCCACATCTTCTCGAGATTGTAGAACCGGCGCACCTCGGGACGGAACAGATGCACGAGCACATCGCCGGCATCGACCAGAACCCAATCGCAATGCGGCAGCCCCTCGACGCGCGGGGTTCCGAGTCCGCTGTCTTTGATTCCTTGAATCACGCGTTCCGCGATCGCTCCGACATGCACGCTGGAGCGTCCGGTGGCGATGATCATGGTATCGGCGAGGGGAGTTTTGCCATGCAGGTCGAGGCAGACGACGTTTTCTGCTTTGGCATCTTCGAGACGCGCCAGAACGGTCTCGGCGAGCAAACCGGCATCGAGTTCAGCCGAACCTTCCACCGGAGGAAACGGTAAACTTACCGTCTCACGGGAGATCATACGAATCAGCGCTTCGATCCTCATTCAAAGTGATTCGGCGTCCACCAACTTCTGGACGCACCGCTCGGTACCACGGCACCCATTAACATGGCGTAATTCGGCGTTTTTTTCAATGCGGCGCGGCGCCGAATCTCGCCTGCGCGGAGCGAGCGAGGCGATGGCCGCGGAGATCGCCTCGGCGGCCGCAAGCATTCGCGCCGGGCCTTGCCAAGATTGCCAGCAACGCGCGTCGCGCGCTGAGCGGCCGTCACGAATTTTCAAGGGCACCATGCCTTTTGTTGAAGCAGAACGGCAGGTTTCCAGTCCGGTTCTCTCGCCTCAATTCGCATCACCCTGCGCGCATTTGCGGCGCATAACTCGAAATTCGCCACCTAACGATCTCGCATTGCACGATGCCGGCTGGCGTATTACTCAGTTTTGACTCTTGCAAGGAAGGGGCGGGCGGGTGGCCGAATTCGACCTCGATGCCGATAATCTTGCGGCGCGGCGGCCGTTGTCGCCGCATCTTTCGATCTATCGCCCGATGCTGACGATGCTGATGTCGATCGCGCATCGCATCACTGGCGCGGCGCTCTACGTCGGGACGATCCTGCTCGTCTGGTATCTGCTCGCCGCCGCCTTGGGCGGGACGCCGTTTGCGACCGCCGCCGCGTTCCTGCGCTCGATCCTGGGCCAGCTTATCCTTTTGGGTTTCACCTTCGCCTTCCTGCATCATTTCTTTGGGGGCATCCGCCACCTGATTTGGGATAGCGGCTACGGCCTCGATCATCCGATGCGCGAATGGTTGGCGCTCGGCACGCTTGTGGCAAGCCTGTCGTTCACTGTGGTTCTGTTCGTCGCGGCTCACTTGCTTGGCTAGCACAAACGCAGCCCCAGCGCGCAAAGGAATTGTCATGATCGATCCCGCCCCGATCCACGCATCAAGCACGATCCGTCGTTTCGGCGCGGCGAAATCCGGCACGCGCGATGCCTGGCGCATGCGGCTTACCAACGTCGCGCTGTTGCCGCTCGCCGTCGCTTTCGCTTGGATCGTGCTTTCGCTGGCCGGCAAGGACGAGGCGGGAGTGAGGGCCGAGTTCGCCCATCCCTGCACGGCGATTTTCATGCTGCTCTTCATTCTGGCCAGCATTGTCCACATGAAACTCGGCATGCAATCGATCATCGACGATTACGTTCACGCGGCGCGTCTGAAGGAATACACCTTGATGGCCAACGTCATGTTCTCCATCGGCTTCGGCGTTGCGGCCATTTATGCAGTCCTTAAACTGAGTCTCACCTGATGCGGGAAAATGGATCCATCGGGCTTGCGGCGGGGGCAGCGCCGGTCATTGGCCGCGCCGCCTACCCGATCACCGATCATGAGTTCGACGTGGTCGTCGTCGGCGCCGGCGGCTCGGGATTGCGGGCGGTCGTCGGCTGCTCGGAAGCGGGCTTGCGCACGGCGGCGATCAGCAAAGTCTTCCCGACGCGTTCGCATACGGTCGCCGCGCAAGGCGGCATCGCCGCTTCGCTCGGCAACATGGGCCCCGACAATTGGAAATGGCACATGTACGACACCGTGAAGGGGTCGGATTGGCTCGGCGATCAGGATTCGATCGAATACATGTGCCGCAATGCGCCCGCCGCGGTCTATGAACTCGAACATTGGGGCGTGCCGTTCACACGCAC
>JASHUD010000165.1 GCA_030040215.1 Methylovirgula sp. | reverse complement strand
CCACGCTGCTCTACCTGATGGTGCTGCACGCCGCCTGGCGCTGGACCGGGCGGCGCGACCTGATCGAGCAGCATCTGCCGGTGGCCGAGCGCTGCCTGGACTGGGCCGAGCACTGGGGCGACCGGGACGGGGACGGATTCCAGGAGTACCAGACCCGCTCGCCGCGCGGCTACGAGAACATGGGCTGGAAGGACGCCCAGGACGCCGTGCCGTACCCGGACGGCACGCTGGTCCGCGGGCCGAAGGCGCTCTGCGAGTTGCAGGGCTACGTCTACGCCGCCTGGACCGGCATGGCGGAGATTTATGCCGCCCTCGGCCGCCCCGAGCAGGCCGCCGCGATGCGCGGCAAGGCCGCGGAACTGCACAAGAAATTCAATGAAATCTTCTGGGACGAGGAGTGGGGCGGCTACGTCTACTCGCTGGACGGTGAGAAGCGCCCGGTGCGCACCTCGGCCTCCAATGTCGGGCATCTCTTGTGGTCGGGCATCGTGCCGCCGGAGCGCGCCGGGCGGGTGGTGGCGCGGCTGCTGGCGCCCGACATGTTCTCCGGCTGGGGCATCCGCACGCTCTCGACCAGGCACGTGCGCTACAACCCGCTCGCCTATCACGACGGCTCGGTCTGGCCGCACGACAACGGGCTGATCGCGTTGGGATTTGCACGTTACGGCTTCCGCCGCCAAGTCACGCAGGTGTTCAAAGGCCTGTTTGAAGCGTCGAACTATATCGATTTGCGGCGCCTGCCGGAACTCTTCTGTGGATTTGCGCGCATGCCGACGCAAGGACCGACTTTTTACCCGGTTGCCTGTTCGCCGCAGGCCTGGGCGGCGACCGCGCCGCTTGCGCTGCTGCTGGCATGTATGGGACTGCGATTCGATCCGGAGAACCGCCACGTGATCTTCAATCGGCCGGTGCTTCCTGAATTTCTCAACGAGGTGAAGCTCACCGGGTTGGCGGTGGCGGATGCGAAGATCGACGTGGAATTGCGCCGTACCGGAACCGATGTCGTCGTCAACGTCCTGTCGCGGCAAGGCGATATCTGGGCGACTTCGACGAGCTGACCGTTCAGAAGGTGAGGGCGTAGACCGGCGAGCCCGCAACGTCTTCCGGAACCCCCGTGCGACGGCCGGCGATCTCCTTGCGGATGAATTCGCTGTAGCGCCCCTCGGCGTTGAGGAGCTCGCCGGGCGGCCCGTCATGAATGATCTGCCCGCTCTTCAAGACGATGATCCGGTCGAAACTGCGCAGCGTCGAGAGGCGATGCGCGATGGCGATGACGGTCCTGCCGTTCATCAACCGCGCCGAAGCCTCGCGGATGGATTCCTCGACCTCGTAGTCGAGCGACGAGGTCGCTTCGTCGAGCAGAAGGATGGGAGTGTCCTTCAAAAAGGCACGGGCGAGCGCGATGCGTTGCCGCTGTCCGCCCGATAATTTGAACCCGCGGTCGCCGACGATGGTGTCGAATCCGTTGGGAAGCGATTCGATGAATTCGCAATGTGCCGCCGCGGCCGCTTTCCTCACCGCCTCGTCCGATGCATCCGGACGGCTGTAGCGGATATTTTCAATCAACGAACGATGGAAGAGGCAAATGTCTTGCGGCACCACGGCAATCGCGGCGCGCAGGCTCTCCTGCGTGATCCGCGAGATGTCTTGTCCGCCGAGCATGATGCGGCCTGTCTGCGCGTCGTGTAGCCGCTGCAGCAAGGCGAACAACGTCGTCTTTCCGGCTCCCGAAGGCCCTACGATGCCGACGCGTTGGCCGGGTGGGATGTCCAGGTTGAAATTTTTAATGACTGGCCGGCCGTTGCGATAGGCGAAGGTGACCTCTTTGAAGGATATGCCGACGCCGCCGCTCACGAGCGGAGTGGCCTTCGGGTGGTCGTGCAATTCATGCGTTACGAGCAGCGTCGCCAGCGCCTCGGAAAGCCGCGCCAAATGCTGCGTCACGTCGACGACGGCAACCGCCAGATCGCGTGTTGCGCTGACGACGGAGAGACCGAGCGTGCAGACGAGCACCACTTCGCCGGTCGTCGCCGCGCCCTCCTGCCAAAGAACGATCGCCCAACCAAGAAGGCAGACGATCAGGACGATGGTGATCGAGGCGTGCACGATCCGCAGCTTCTCGAGATAGCGCAGGCTGCGCCGCCGCGCTCCCATTTCGCTCTCGACAGTCGCGTTGAACCGGCGGCGTTCGTGCTCGAGACCTCCGAAGGCTTTGACCAGCAGTACGTTGCCGACGACGTCGGCCATCTCGCCGTCGACCACGGCCGCTTTGTTGGCAAAGTCGTGATGCAGCGGCTTGCCGCGACCGGCGACGTGGAACATCCCGACAATCACGATTATGGCAATAACGAGCAGCGCGAGTCCCATCGGCTTGCTCACGGTAGCGATCAACGCGATTGCGGTGAGCGTCGCGACGCAAGGCGGCAAGACGTTCCAGATAAACATATTTTCGATGGTGAACGAGGCGTTCGAGGTCGCCGTGATGCGGCTCGTCAGCATGCCCGGCAGGCGATCAGCGAAATAGCTCGGCGAATGGCCCATCAAATGTTCGAACAGATCGCGGCGCAGATCGCCGGTGACGCGTACGAACGTGCCGCTGGCAATCCACCCGGCGACGCGCCACAAAAAGCCGTCGCCGACGATGAACGCGCAGACCAATACGAAAGCGGGCCACGGGTCGGCGGCGGGCGACGTTCCTTTGGAGAGTGCGTCGACGAGATATTTGATTCCGTATTGGGTGCCGACGGAGAAGCCGACCGCGCCGAGCACGCAGATCAGAATCGCCGCGTGCGCGCCGGGTCTCGATCGAACGTAGCGGAGAAGGAATGCGATGGGACGATGCGTGTACTGGCAAAGGTTATCCATAGGGCCTTCCCGTTGCCGACAACAATCGTATGTCCCGCGCGCCCGTCGGCGCGCAAGCCCGATGCAAACGCCGCCGTCGTTGCGCCAGTTCCAAAGACTGAACCTGTCGCTTTTCCGCGGCGCCGCGCAGCGCGCCCGCTGTAAAACGCGCGGGCGCGCGTTTGGCTCCGCCCTGCGACGCTTTGCGTCAGGCCGATCGGTAAAGCTGCAACGTGCCGCAATTTTACCGGCGCGTTGGGCGAGACCGCGACAACCGGAGCGCGTCTTGCCTTCGTCGTACTGAGCCACAGGTATGGTCCGTTGGCGTGCATTGGCAGCCATGTTTCCGTTGCCGGAGGAATTTTCTATGCGTATTGCTCAGGTCGCGCCTCTGTTCGAAGCCGTTCCGCCGAAGCTCTATGGTGGCACGGAAAGAGTGATCTCCTGGCTGACCGAGGAGTTGGTTGCGCTCGGCCACGAAGTCACGCTGTTTGCGAGCGGCGATTCCACGACCTCGGCGAAGCTCGAAGCGATGTGGCCGACCGCGCTGCGCCTCGACGGCTCGGTCCGCGAACCAGGGGCGCTTCACGTCGCGATGCTCGAACGGGTGTTCCGCCGTGCGAGCGAATTCGATCTCATCCATTTCCACCTGGATTATTATCCCTTTTCTCTTTTCTTGCGGCAGAGCACCGCGTTCCTCACGACGCTTCACGGCCGGCTCGATCTGCCCGAGCTCCAGCCCGTCTTCAACGCGTTTTCCGGCCTTCCGCTGGTCTCCATTTCCGACGCGCAACGCCGCCCGGCGCCGCATGTCCGCTGGATTCGGACGATTCATCACGGCATGCCCGAGCACTTGCTGACTCCACGTCCGATCGAGCCCGGCTATCTCGCCTTCCTCGGCCGCGTCTCTCCGGAGAAACGAGTCGACCGGGCGATCACCATCGCCACGCGCTGCGGCCTGCCGTTGAAGATCGCCGCTAAGATCGACGACGTCGATCGCGACTATTTCGAGGAAAACATTCGCCAGCATCTGGCGCGCGACGACATCGAATACATCGGCGAGATCGACGATGCGAGGAAGTCCGAGTTTCTCAGCGGCGCCCACGCCCTGATCGTGCCCATCGACTGGCCCGAGCCGTTCGGGCTCGTCATGATCGAGGCGATGGCCTGTGGCACGCCGGTCATCGCTTTCAATCGCGGCTCGGTGCCGGAAGTGGTGGAAGACGGCGTGACCGGATTCATCGTCGAGGACGAGACGAGCGCGATCAGCGCGGTCCGCCGCCTGTCGCAATTGTCGCGTTCGCGCATTCGTCGACGCTTCGAGGAGCGGTTCACGGCAAGACGCATGGCGCACGACTATCTCGACGTCTATGGCGGCCTGATCAAAGCGGCGGCGCCGCGGCCGCGCTTGGTCTCACCGTGACGCGGGTCCATCACCTCCGATGGCCCCTTGCTGCGGGCGCGTCTCGGGCATCGCGACAAGGGTGAACAAAAGCGCGCAGCTCGCGGCGACGCCAAGGCCCAGGAAGGCAATGTGGCTGCCATAGCGGTCGCTGACATAACCCGCAAACGTAGTGCTGATCGAGGCACCGATGCCGACGGCGGTGCCGATGATCCCCTGCGTGAGATTATAATGGCCGCTGTTGCGCGCCAGGTCTGCGGCGATGAGCGGCACGAGAACGCCGAGCACCGCCGCTGAAATCCCGTCGAGCACCTGAAACACGACGATGAGGTAGGGATCCGGCGTGTCGGCGAAGAGTACGCAGCGCAGCGGAAGCGCCGCGAAACCGAGAAGCAGCAAGGGACGCCGGCCCCAACGTTCGGCTTGCCGGCCGATCCAGGGCGAACACAGCGCGACCACAAGTTGCGGCACGATGATGCAAGCGGCGATGAGGATTTCCGCCCAGTTCGCCGAGCGCATGGTCATGACGCTGCCCATCAAGGGCAGCATGGCGGCATTGGCGAATTGGAAGAGGGCAGTCGCTCCGGCAAACGCGATCAGCGGCCGATTGGTCAACAGTCGGCGCAATCCCGGACCGAACTCCTCGTGCGCGGCGACGCCGCTATGGGCGCGCACCGGATCAATTTCCGCGGCGCGGATGTTGGAGAGTGCGATCAGCGTCGGGATCAACAAAGCGGCGGTCACGAAGAACACCGCGCGCGAAGAAAAAAGATAACCGCATGCGCCCATGCCGGCCGCCGCGACTCCCGTGCCGAGCGAAGCGAACCTGGAATTGCGGCCGAGCCTCGGGCCGATTGCGTGATAGCCGACGAGCCCGAGACTGATGGCGGCGACGGCGGGATTAAGCACGCAATTCGCCGCGGCGCTCAAGACGCTTGCAAGCAGCACCGACGGGAAAAGCGGCCAAACCGCCATCATCAGCGCGCTTGCCCCGATGCCGATCGCGGCGAGCATGGCGGCGTCGCGCTCGGAGCGCACCGCATCGACGACGGCGCCGCCGGGAACCCGGCCGATGAGTCCGACGATTCCCGCAACGCTCAGTACGAGGCCGATGTCGCCCTGCGTCCATTTCTGCGCCGTCAGATAGACGGAAACGAATGGGCCGAAACCGGTTTGGACGTCGGCGAGGCAGAAGATGAACCAGTCGAGGCCCAAGAGGCTGCGGCGCGAGGGGCGTACACACATTTTGCCGGCCGTCACCTCGTCTTGCGGAATCCATTCCGCGATGACCGGCGTTTTGCCAGCCGCGCGGACACGCGCACGCGCCATTCTTGCTTCGATCTATTTCGAGGGAGCCGTCTTTGGCGACGTCGCGGATGGATTGGCCGGCGCAGCGCTTGGCTTCGCCGACGGGCCGAGCACGACGATCGGCTCGCCCTGCTTATATTCCGGCGCCACCCGCACTTCATCGCGGGTAAGCGACAAGACGATGTGGTCGGAATTTCCGTCGGGGGCGAATTGGATGGCTCGCCAATCGACGGCGATCTTTCGGGTTCCGACTCCAAGAAAACCGCCGAAATCGATAATCGCGGCGCGCACCTGCCCGGTATGGTCGACGAGGACGTCGACGATCTTGCCCATGTCCTCGCCCTTCGGGCTGTAGATTTCCCGGCCAAGAATGCCTTCGACATTCTTGTCGTCGAGCACGGTTGCCGGCGTCGCTCCTTGCGCGGGCGGCGTAGCCGGCGCCGGTTGCGCGGCCGCCGGTGGCGCTTTGGGCGGCGGTTGGACCGGCGCCGAGGTTTGCGCCGAGGCGGGCAGGGCGCCGGCCGGCAACGCAATCGTCATCGCCGCCGCCAGGAATCGGGCGGCAACGCGAAGCTTAGCGGTGCGCTTGTGCATCGGTCTCCTCGGTGAAATTTTGCGGCGCGCTTTAGACGGGGAAACATGTCAAAACTACAGGCGACCGGCGCCGGCGTCGAATGAATTGTTGTCCGGGAAAATGTCGCGCTTGCGCTCTGCCGATCGAAATACTTGCACCGACCGCCGTCTGTGGCCTAGATGGCGTGGGCTTGGCCCGGAAGGGTGAATCATGGGTGGTCTTGGCGCACACAGCACGCTGCCGGCGTGGTTGCCGCTTTCGGTGTTCACCTGGATCGCGATCATGGCCGTGTATCATGGCTTTGGCATCGCATTCGAAGTCTGCGACCACACCGGCTGGCTCGGCAAAGCCAAGGTTCGCAGGGCGGACCGGCTCGGCTATTTCGATCTTCTGCCGCGAGTTGCGGCCAATCAGATTTTTGTGCTTTTGCCTTGCATGGTGGCCGTGCAATGGGCGGGGCTCGCCTACGTCGGAACGCCGCACCTCGGCGCTTGGCGGTTCGTCGTCAATCTGGTGCTGATGGCGATCGGCCATGACATCGTGCAATATGCGACGCACCGCTACGTGTTGCATCACCCGAAGCTGATGCGCAAGCTCGGCCATGCCGTGCATCATTCGACCGGCGCGAGCAAAGGAATCAGCGCCTGTTACATGAGCGCGCCGGATTTCTTCCTCGAGATCGTCCTGCCGTATCTATTGCCGCTGGCGCTCGTCGGCGGCGGCGGAAGCGATATTACGTTTCAGATCGTCGTCGCCGGGCTCGGCGCTTTCGGCGGTCTCTACGAACATTCGGGCTACGATTTCGCGGTGCCTTTGCGCGACTCGCGTTTGTTCCACGCAGTGCCGCTCCTCGGCCGTATCCTCGACACGATCATCACCAGCAAGGCGCACGGCGAACATCACCGCCGTTTCAACGTGAGCTTCAGCGACGGGTTCGGCAGTCCGGGAATTTGCGATACGGTGATGTCAACGCGTTGGGACAAAGCCGACGCGGCGCGCAAAACGCGGACCTCGGCTCAGTAGGGCGCGATCACCCGATACGGCGGGACGTTATAAAGAGGCTGTTGGCGCGGAATGTAATAGACGCGCACCGGCACTTCGCCGATCCCCGGCACGTAGTCGATCGTCCGGGCATAGGGGATGATCGGCAGGCCATAGGGTACGCACGCGGCGTAGTCCGGATAACGATGCCAATGCGCCCAGTAATGGCCGGCATGGCAGCAATCCGCAGAGCCGCCCGCCCATGCCGGGGTGGCGGCGAGCATCGCCAGGACAACGGCAATCTTCTTCAGCATCGAGAAATCCCCCGGTGGTTTGCCGGAGGATGCGCCATAGGCCATGGCGCCACAACGTCTTACGCCGGAATTATCGCGAACTTGGTTAGCATTCCGCTTCCAAGCCGGGTTCGAACCCTTCGAAGATGATCTGGTCCGCCCAACGCAGCGCCGCGGCGCGTCCCGCTTCGTCGCGCACGGTCCAGGCGAGTAGCGGCATGCGTGACCGGCACGCGGCCGCATGCGGCAGATCTTCGGCGCGCCAAGCGAGGAAGTCCGCGGCACTCGTTTCGATTCGAGCCTGACTCGCAAGCGGGTTTTGGCCGGATTCGGCGCCGACGATAAGGCCCAGCGGGCGGGGCACGCGGAGCCTTTTGCATTCTGCCAGAACTTGCGGATGGAAACTTTGCAGCGCGAGCGGCCCGGCGTAAGCCGCGGCGGCTTCGGCTACCGGCTCAACCAAGCGCGTATCGGTTTCGAATCGGCTCTTGAGTTCCACAAGAACCGGCACGCGGCCGCCGACCGCCGCCAGGAATTCGGGCAACGGCGGAATTGTCCCGGCGCCGTCCCGATAGTCGATCCGGGCGATTTCCGCGGCGGTGCGCGCATCGACCTTGCCAGGGGCGCCGGTTAGCCGCTCGAGGACGAAATCGTGAAAGACGACGCCCTTTCCGTCTTTCGTGCATTGCACGTCGCATTCAATCGCGTAGCCTTTGGCGATTGCCGCGGTGGCTGCGGCGATGCTGTTCTCGACGATGCCTTCCCCATGCAGGCCGCGATGCGCGATCGGACGGGCGGTGAGCCAAGCGTTCAAGGCGCGGCAATCTCGAACCAAGCCTCGACTTCAACGGCGCAGCCGAGCGGCAATTCGGCGACCCCGACGGTCGAGCGGGCGTGGCGGCCGCGTTCGCCGAGCACCTCGACCATCAGGTCGGAAGCCCCATTCATGACTGCCGCGACTTGCGAAAACCCCGGCGCCGCATTGATAAATCCACCGAGCCGCAGGCAGCGCTGGATGCGATCGAGATCGCCGAGCGCGGCCTTGGCTTGCGCCAGAACATTGATGGCGCAGCGGCGCGCCACGGCGCGGCCCGCCTCGATCGACAAATCGCCGCCGATTTTCCCGACATGCCCGGGATCGAGCTTGCCGTCGTCGCCCAGGGCAAGCTGGCCGGAGACGACGAGCCAGGATCCGGAGATCACGAAAGGTACATAATTGGCGACCGGCGCCGCGGCTGCCGGCAAAACGATGCCGAGGGAACGAAGACGATCTTCCGTCGTACTCATGAATGGCTCCGGGTGAATGGCTCCGGGTCCGGGATCGAGGCCCGCCACTGTGCCAGTCGACGCTTCCGGCGCAAGGGAAAAACAGTCCGGCTCGCTATTCTCGCGCCAGCCGCTATTATCCGTTGCCAGCGGCTGAACGGCGTTTTAACACGTGCGCTCGTGGGGTGCGCCGGCGCGGGAGCAGCAAAAGATGGTCGGGTGTCTCGTCGGGTGGCGTGTTGTTTCGCGCGCGGCGTGGTTTTCTTTAGCAGCGGGCAGCGCCGCGCTTGTTTCCTCGCCGCTTCTGGCCGCTGACAATACGGCGCTGAAAGCGACGCCGGCCGGCCTTCAGGCATCGATCGACGCCATTCCGCTCGCTTCCCACCGCGCGATTTACGATTTGACTCTCTTGAAGGCGGTAGGCTCGAAGAGCCCGACCGCCGCGCGCGGCCGCATCGCTTTCGATTTCAGCGGCTCGTCCTGCGAAGGCTATGTGCAGAATTTCCGCCAGGTCACGGAATTGCAGCCAGCCGAAGGCCCGACGCGCATTTCCGACATGCGTTCCGCCACGTTCGAGGACGGTAGCGGCAAGAGCTTTGCATTCAAGATGGAAACCAAAGTCGACGACGAGCAATCCGACGAGGTCGACGGCCGGGCGCAACGCGTTCCTGCCGGCTCCGTTTCCGTCGATCTCACCAAACCGAAAGAGACAAAGCTTGCGTTCGATCGGCACGTGCTCTTTCCGACCGAGCATTTGAAATATATCCTCGCCGCGGCCGAAGCAGGCGCAAGATCGCTCGAAGTCGAAGTCTACGACGGATCGGATACGGGGGACAAAGTCTATGAGACGACCACGTTCATCGGCCATCCGATCGATACACCGGCGACCGAGCCGGCGGCGCTGATTCCGGCGCTTCAACATGTGCGGCGCTGGCCGGTCTCGATCAGCTATTTCGATCCCGGCAACAAAGACGAGGCGCCCGACTACACGCTATCTTTCGAGCTTTACGAGAACGGCATCTCGCGCGCCTTGCGTCTCGATTACGGCGATTTTGTTTTGGCCGGAAAGATGAAAAGCCTCGAGCTTTTGCCGACACCGTCTTGCCCGAAATAGACCAAGCGGGCCAGCCGAAGAGCCGGTAAATTCGGCGTCGCCGGAGGCCCGGTTTTCTGCCAAGAAAATTCGTCGTGGCTTTATGTTGCACCGCCGAATCAGTGCCCCTTTCTTCGCTGGGATTTCCCTTTCGTAAATTTCTGTCTGGTAGCGGTTACGGTTATGCTTGGACCATCCGGCCGCGGAGGTCCGCCGCCGCGAGGCGGAACAGGTTCCAACCATGCAAAAAAGCGTTCTAATCGTCGAAGATAACGAACTGAACATGAAGCTTTTCAACGACCTCCTTGAAGCGCATGGCTACAAGACGGTGCAGACGAGAAGCGGCGTCGAGGCGGTTGAGTTGGCGCGCACGCACAAGCCGCAACTCATCCTCATGGATATTCAGCTTCCCGAGGTTTCCGGCCTGCAAGTGACGCAATGGATCAAAGACGATGAAAATCTGCGGCACATTCCGGTGATTGCGATCACCGCATTCGCCATGAAGGGCGACGAAGAAAAAATCCGCCAGGGCGGCTGCGAGGCCTATTTGTCGAAACCCATATCGGTCGTCAAATTTCTCGAAACCGTGCGTAATTATATCGCCGACCCGTGATGTGTCGCGAGCAAGTGTGGGGATGAGTTCGAAATGACCGCTCGGATCCTGGTCGTTGATGATATCCTGGCGAATTTGAAACTGCTCGAAGCGCGGCTTACGGCGGAATATTTCGACGTTACGACCGCGACCAACGGCATCGATGCGCTCGCCGCCTGCCGAAAGGACGAATGCGACGTCGTGCTTCTCGACGTGATGATGCCCGGCATGGACGGTTTCGAGGTCTGCCGGCGCTTGAAACAGGATGCTTCGACCGCGCATATTCCGGTTGTGATGGTCACCGCGCTCGATCAGCCGGCCGACCGGCTGAAAGGGCTCGAGGCTGGAGCCGACGATTTTCTGACGAAGCCGATCGACGAAGTGGCGTTGATTGCGCGCGTGCGTTCGCTGGCGCGGCTCAAAATGGTGCTCGACGAACTCAGAACGCGTGCTTTTACTTCGGTCAGCCTCGGAATGCCGGACCCGCTCGCGCTGGCGCTGGCCGAAGACGGCCTCGGAGGTCGGCTTCTTCTGGTCGACGACCGCTCCGCCTCCGCCGATCAGATCATGTTCGCCCTGCGCGACAAATACGTCGTCGAGGTGGAGAGCGATCCGCAGGAGGCGCTCGTCCTCGCCATCGGCGGCCAGTATGACCTATTCATTGTGAGCCTCGGGCTGCGTGGCTTCGACGCGCTGCGTCTTTGCAGTCAAATCCGCTCGTTCGAACGCAGCCGGCAGTTGCCGCTTCTTTGCCTCGCCGAGGTCGAAGATCGGCCGCGCGTCCTGCGCGCCCTCGATATCGGCGTCAACGATTTCCTGAACCGCCCGATCGACCGCAACGAATTGATCGCGCGCATCCGCACGCAATTGCGCCGTAAGCGCTATGCCGACAGATTGCGCGACAATGTCCAGGCCTCGATCGAACTCGCCGTTGTCGATCCGCTGACGGGCATCAACAATCGACGCTATTTCGAGACCCATCTCGGGGCGCTCGTCGGCCAAGCGGCCGACCGCGGCCGGCCGCTGTCGCTCATGATCCTCGACATCGATTACTTCAAGGGCGTCAACGACACCTATGGCCACGAGGCCGGGGACAGGGTCTTGAAGGGTGTCGCCGAGCGGGTCCGCAAGGTGATCCGCATTCCCGACCTCGTCTGCCGGTTGGGCGGCGAGGAATTCGTCATCGTAATGCCGGATACGTCTCTCGAATGCGCTGCGAAAATCGCCGAGCGTGTGCGTGCCGAGGTCGAACGCGACCGATTCATTGTCGGCGAAGAGGGGTCGCAAATCGCGATCACCGTCTCCATTGGGCTTGCCGAGCGCGGCCACGATGTGGAGCCGGAGGGACTTTTCCGCCGCGCCGACCGGGCGCTGTATCGCTCGAAAACCAGCGGCCGCAACCGCGTTTCCGCGGATGCCGCCTGACGGCGCCAGTCCGCCGGCGTTGTTTAGGTAAATAAAAAGTCGCCGTTCCCAACAAGAATTAAGCAGTTTTCTTTTCGGACCCAGCGCGCTAACGTCCTAGCTGCGGACGGGGCGGGCGTCGGCGGCCCTCGGCCTCGGATGCGGAGACAAAAAAGTTCTCATTTTATTTCAACGAGATACCCTGCGGAGTGCTCAGGTCCGCCGCATCTCCTGGGTCCGTAGGGTCGGCCGGCGCGCAAGTGGTTAGGAGTGGCCTCCTCGAGACACCACTTGCCGCCGGCCACCTTCTCATTTTGCGCGGAGAAACGTCGCCGCTCTGGATCTCGGCGAAACCTGATGAATTGCTTGAAATGGATTGGCTAGGAACCGAGAATTCCAACGATTGGTCGCAGATCACTTGATCTTGGTTTCTTTGAATTCCACGTGCTTGCGGGCAACCGGATCGTATTTCTTGAGCGATAGTTTTTCGGTCTTCGTGCGCGCGTTCTTCTTCGTCACGTAGTAATAGCCCGTGTCCGCGGTGGATTCGAGTTTGATCTTGATTGTCGCCGCCTTGGCCATTTCTTCGTCCCTTAAACGCGCCCCGGCGCATCGACCTCGGCGCGGGCGAAAAGTGCGCGCACCATAGGGACCGTGCCTGTCTTGTCAAGAAGCGGCGACGAGCCCGAAATAAGCGGCGAGCATCAACGCCAATGCAACGAAGAAGCCGGTCGCCGCAACATCGAGGCCGAGCCCAATTGCCGGTGGACCGATGAGCATTCCCATCGAATAGAAGAGGATGTAGGCGGCATTGCCGCTGGCAAGTTCGCCGCCGCGGCAGCGCGCGCTGAGGTATGCGAGCCCGAGCGCGTAAAGGCTGCCGACGACGCCGCCCCAAACGAAGAGAAGCGCGGCGAAGGCGGCAAATCCCGCCTCCCGCGTCACGGGCAGGAGAAGCGCGCCGATGGCGCCCGCGCCCGCGGTCAGCGCCAGCAAGCGGCGCCGGTCGAAGCGGTCGGAGATCAACCCGACCGGCGTTTGAAGCACGCCATTGCCCAGCGCAAAAATGGTAACCAGAACGGCGCCCGTCGCCGCGCCGAAGCCGCTGCGCAACGCATAGACGGGCAGAAGTCCCATCACTCCCGTCTCGATCGCCCCATAGACGAACGCCGCCAAAGTGGCGGCCGGCAAAACGGTAGCGAAAGCAAGAACCGAGGTTCGCCCCGGCCGCGCGAGGAGCGGCGCTTGCCCGCCGATCAGTGCAATCGGCAAGCTTGCCAATAGGAAGAGAGCGGCGGCGGCAACAAAGCCCGCGCTTCCTCGCGTGCCGATCATGGCGAGGACCGCAGGTCCGAGCGCGGCGCCGAACGCGAAGCCGGCCGTATAGATTCCCAGGATCATGCCGCGTCTCGGCGGCGGTGCGGCAGAACCGATCCAGAACTCGCCGAGCGCGAAGAGGATCGTCAGCGTTGCGCCAAATAGACCGCGCAGCGCGAACCAAGTCCAATAAGCCTGCGTGGCGGCCAATGCCGTGAGACAGGCCGCGCCGGCGAGCAACGCGAAAATCAGAAGCGGCTTTACGCCGACCCGTCGCGCCAGCGCCGGAACGAACGGGGCCATGACCAGCGTCGCCAGTCCGCCCGCCGCCGCATTCACGCCGATCGCGCGCGCCGAGAATCCCCGTTCTGCGAGGCGCACGGCGAGCAAGGTCATGGAGAGCGAAAGCCCGACGCCGGCGATCGCCACGGTGGCAATCGCCGCACCGATGGCGCGCCGATCGCCTGAGCTCTGTCGCGGCTCGAAGTGTTTATCTTTCGCCGGGAAGTTCGGCGGCGGTTTCGAATCCATGCATGCGCAACGCCCACTGGTAGCCGATCAATGCGCCCTTGAAAGCCGGCAGAAGCGCCAGGCAGAGAACCAGCGTCAGAGTCGGCCAGATCAACACATGATAGAGGATCGGCAAGTTGGGCGCGAACTCATCGACCGCAAGCATAAGCGCGCCGACGATGTGGGCAACCACGAGGATCGTAACATAGGGCGGGGCATCGTCGGCTCGATGGTGCAGCAATTCGGTGCCGCAGACGGAACAGCGGTCGTTCACCTTGAGATAGCGGCGGAACATCGCGCCTTCGCCACAGCACGGACAACGGCCGGCGAAACCGTGCCGCAACGCTTGCCAGACGTGGCGTTGGGGGCGCGTCGGGCTCTCGCCGGAGCCCTCTAAAGGAGTCTTGAGCACTTCAATTGTCACGGGAAGATCGCGTTTCTCATGTTTGCCGCTGCTGTAGGCCCGCGGAAGGATTTCTGCCAGTCGGCCTCTTGTCGCGGCGGCTGGCGCGCTTGCCCCGTTTCATGTTGCGGGGCGGTGCGCTCTTGCCTTCGCTCAAAAGCTCGAACCGCAGGGCGCCGGCGAAGGGGGCTGCTTCGATCAGCTTGACGCTGACCTCATGTCCCAATTGGTGCATCCTGCCGGTGCGATTGCCGACTAGCGCGTGCAGGCTTTCTTCGTAGCGGAAATAATCGTCGCCCAGAGTCGCGGCCGGGATAAACCCGTCGGCACCGGTCTCGTTCAGTTTGACGAACAGTCCGACCTGGGTGACGCCGGAAATGCGGCCCGAGAAGATCGTCCCGATCCGATCGCCAAGATAAAGGGCAATCAGCCGCTCGACGGTGTCGCGTTCCGCCGCCATGGCGCGGCGCTCGGCGGCGGAGATCTGCGCCGCGATTTCGGCAAGCTCTTCGCCGCTTACCTCGGGCAACCCGTCGCCGCCGAGCCGTAAGGCACGGATCAAGGCTCGATGCACGATCAAATCGGCATAGCGGCGGATCGGCGAGGTGAAATGCGCGTAACGGCGCAGGCTGAGGCCGAAATGACCGTAGTTCTCGTGAACATATTCGGCCTGCGCCTGCGTGCGCAGCACGATTTCGTTGACGATGTTCTCGTGCTCCGTTCCTTTGACGCGCGTCAAAATGCCGTTGAATTGGCGTGCCGTCAGAACTTGGCCCTTGGCGAGCTTAATGCCGATCGAGGCTAGGAATTCGGAAAGCGCGTTGAGCTTTTCGAACGTGGGCTCGCCATGCGCGCGGTAGATGAACGCCTGATGATGCGCCTCGAGCGTCTCGGCCGCGGCGACATTGGCAAGGATCATGAATTCTTCGATCAGCCGATGCGCTTCGAGCCGTGGCGGCACGATGACCCGATCGACGGTACCGTCCGTCTTCAGCAGGATTTTTCGCTCCGGCAAATCAAGATCGAGAGGGTTGCGTTTTTGGCGCGCGATCTTGAGCGCGCCGTACGCTGCAAACAGCGGCTTGAGGACCGGTTCCAGGAGGGCTTGCGTTTCGGGCCCGGGCAGGCCGTCCCAGGCTGCCTGAACTTGCGTATAGGTAAGCTTTGCCGCCGAGCGCATCATCACGCGATGCACGTCGTGAGCGAGCATCCGGCCGTTTTTGTCGACGACCATTCGTAGCGCGAGGGCAGGGCGATCCTCGCCGGCCTTCAGCGAACAGAGATCGTTCGAGATGCGCTCTGGCAACATCGGTACCACACGGTCGGGGAAATAGACCGAATTGCCGCGCTCCAACGCGTCGCGATCGAGCGCCGAGCCGGGCCGCACGTAGGCCGCCACGTCGGCGATCGCGACGAAGACGATGTGTCCGCCCGGATTGTCGGGGCTCGGATCGGGCTCTGCGAAAACCGCGTCGTCGTGGTCTTTGGCGTCGGCCGGGTCGATTGTGACGAGCGGCATCTCCCGCCAATCCTCACGGCTGGCCGCGCTCGATGCGCCAGCCCGTTCCGCTTCGGCGAGCGCCTCAGGACGGAATTGGTTGGGAATGCCATGCGCATGAACGGCGATGAGGCTCATCGCCCGTTCGCTGGCGATACTGCCGAGCCGCTCGCGGATCTTGACCGCGGGCAGGCCAAGCCGCCCGGAGCGCAATACGTCGACGGCGACGAGATCGCCGTCGCGCGCTTCGCCTCCTTCGGCGACGATGAACTCGCCGCGGTTGATGTTGCGCTTATCGACCGGAACGACGCGCCCGCCGCCATGCGAATCCGTGCGATAGATGCCGAGCATCTGCGATTTGGCGCGGTCGAGCAGCTTGACGAGCCGCCCGCTATAGGCCGGCTCGCGCGGGCCCGCGTCATGGCGCAGCTCGGCGCGGACCAAAGCGCGGTCGCCGACCCCCGGCACCGACATGCCGGGACGCCGGCGGCCGAAGTGGAGAAGGATTTTGGGAGCCGGCCCTTGCGCCGCGTCCCATTCGAGGGGAGCGGCGATCAGCTCGCCGTCGTTGTCGCGTCCGGCGATCTCGGCGAGCACCACGGACGGCAGCTGTCCGGGTTTGTGGAGCTGCTTGCGGCGCCGTTCGATCGCCCCTTCGGCTTCGAGTTCCCGCAGTAGATTCTTCAGCGCGATGCGGTCGCCGCCTTTGATGCCGAAGGCGCGGGCGATCTCGCGTTTGCCGATCTTGGCGGGCCGCTGTTCGCGGCCGACAAAAGCAAGGATTTCTTCGCGCGAGGGCAGCGCCCCGCCTTTCGTCGGTGGATTGCGCCGGGTTGTCACGCGCGCTTGCTGCCTCCGGCGGTTTTCTTCGCGGCGGGTTTTGCCGCCGGTTTGCGAACCGCTTTTGCCGGCGCGCGCGGCGCGGGCTTGGCAGACGGGCGCTTGCCGCGCGTGCCCTTTTCGTCGACGAGCCGGATCGCATCGTCGAGCGTGATCGTCTCGGGCGAGATGCCGTCCTTCAAGGTCGCGTTGAGCTTGCCGAGGCTGACATAGGGTCCAAAACGCCCGTTGCGCAGCAAAATCTCGCCGCCCGCAGGATGTTTGCCGAGCACGCGCGCTTCGCCCGCGCCGCCGTCGCGTTTGGCGGCGAGCAGTGCGACGGCCTCCTCCAGCGTAAAGCTCGTCGGATCGGCGTCGCGCGGCAACGTCGCATTGATCTTGCCCCAGTTCACGTAAGGTCCGTAACGGCCGCCTTTGACGGTTATGGCGCCGCCGGCGGGATGTTCGCCGAGGCTGCGGCTCGCCGCCTGCCCGCCGAATTGCCGCCCCGAGAGACCGCTTTCCTTGGCGACGATGAGATCGATCGCACGGTTGGCGCCGATCTCCAGAATGTTCTCGTCCTTGCCGATGTTCGCATAAGACTTGCCATGCTGAACATAGGGCCCGAAGCGGCCGATGCCGGCGCGGATCGGCTGTTTCGTTTCCGGATGGACGGCGACCTGCCGCGGCAGGCTCAAAAGCGTGATTGCCTGATCGAGCGTCAGATCCTCCGCGCTGAGCGGCTTTGGAATCGAAGAGCGTTTCGGCTTCTCGCCATCGCCTTTCTCGGCCTCGCCTTGCTGCACATAGGCGCCAAAGCGGCCATGGCGCAGCGTGATCTCGTCGCCGGTCGCCGGATCCGTGCCAAGCACTTTCGTACCGTTGCCTTCGGCGTTCCCCTCGCCGTTGGCCAGCGTCCGCGTATAGCTGCAGTCGGGATAATTCGAACAGCCGATGAACGCGCCATATTTGCCGAGCTTCAGCGAAAGCTGGCCGCTGCCGCAGGATGGGCAGGCGCGCGGATTGGAGCCGTCCGGCTTGGGCGGGAAGATGTGCGGGCCGAGAAGCTCGTTGAGGCTGTCGAGCACCTGCGTGGTGCGCAAATCCTTGGTCGCCGCGAGCGCGCTCGAGAAATCGACCCAGAAGTCGCGCAGTACCGCTTTCCAGTCGATCTGATGGTTCGAGACTTCATCAAGCTTTTCTTCGAGGCCGGCGGTAAAATCGTAGCCGACGTAACGGGTGAAGAAGCTTTCCAGAAAGGCGGTGACGATCCGGCCCTTGTCTTCCGGATAAAGGCGCTTGTTTTCGAGCCGCACGTAATTGCGGTCGCGCAGGACGGCGAGCGTCGAGGCGTAGGTCGAAGGCCGGCCGATGCCGAGCTCCTCCATGCGCTTGACGAGCGTCGCCTCGGTAAAGCGCGGCGGCGGCTCGGTGAAATGCTGGCTCGCCTCGATCTTCTCTTTCTTAAGGGGATCGCCGACCGCCATCGGCGGCAGGCGCCCCGAATCCTCGTCCTCTTCGTCGTCCTTGCCTTCCTGGTAGAGTTTCAGGAAGCCGTCGAAGCGAATGACCTGTCCGCTGGCGCGCAGGTCGATGTGGCGTCCGCCCGCTTCGGCGACGATATCGACGCCGGTGCGCTCGAGATCGGCGGATTCCATCTGGCTGGCGACGGCGCGCGTCCAGATCAGCTCATAGAGTCTTGCCTCGTCGCGGCCGAGGAAGCCGTGCGTGCGGGCCGGCAGCCTGCCCATGTCGGTCGGGCGGATCGCCTCATGCGCCTCCTGCGCGTTCTTGGCCTTCACCGTATATTTGCGCGGCGTCTTCGGTACGTAGCGCTCTCCGAACTCGCGGCCGATGACGCGGCGCGCCGCGGTGATTGCCTCTGGCGCCACATCGACGCCGTCGGTGCGCATATAGGTAATAAGGCCGAGCGTCTCGCCGCCGACGTCAACGCCTTCATAGAGACGCTGGGCAATCTGCATGGTGCGGGCCGGCGCGAATCCGAGTTTGCGCGAGGCCTCCTGCTGCAAGGTCGAAGTGGTGAACGGCGCGGCGGGATGGCGCTTGGCGGGACGCGCCTCGATGTTGGCGACTTGAAACGTCGCGGTCTCCAAAGCCCGTTTGAAGGCTTCGGCCTCGGCGCCCGAGCCGATGTCGAGGCGGGCGATCTTCTTGCCGTCGGCGCCGACCAGCCGCGCGACGAACGGCGCGCCGTCCTTCGTCTTCAGATGCGCGATGAGCGACCAATATTCGCGCGGAACGAAACTCTCGATCTCCAGCTCGCGGTCGCAGACGAGGCGCAGTGCAACGGATTGCACGCGGCCCGCCGAGCGCGCTCCCGGCAATTTGCGCCACAGCACCGGCGAGAGGTTGAAGCCTACGAGATAGTCAAGCGCCCGACGCGCCAGATAGGAATCGACCAGCGCTTCGTCGATTTCGCGCGGATGCTGCATCGCTTCGTGTACCGCGTCCTTGGTGATCGCGTTGAAGACGACGCGTTCGACCCGCTTGCCTTTCAGAACCCGCTTGGCCTTGAGAATTTCGAGAACGTGCCAGGAAATCGCTTCGCCCTCGCGGTCCGGGTCGGTGGCGAGGACGATCTTGGCGGCGGCTTTGGCGCTATTGGCGATGTCGGCGAGCCGTTTGGCCGATTTGGAATCGACTTCCCAAAGCATTTTGAAGTCGGCGTCGGGATCGACGGAGCCGTCTTTGGCCGGCAGGTCGCGGACGTGGCCGAAGGAAGCGACGACCTCGTAATCGCGGCCGAGATACTTGTTGATCGTCTTGGCCTTGGCAGGCGATTCGACGATGACGAGATTCATACGGAAAAGGCTCCGATCCTATGCGGCTGAAAACGCTCGATTTTTATGGAATTTAACCGCGTCGCCGTGACTGCCGGCGCATGCCGAGGCGAGCGCTCGTTGCCGCGGAACATGGGGTAGGGGGACCAAAGTGTCAAATGGGGGCGGCAAGCATCGTTATCAACCAAGCGGCGGCGGCGCCCTTGCGAACCGGGCGAATTCGATCCTATAGAAGCCCTTTGATGTCCGATTTGCGGCCCACGCAGAAGTTCCGGCACCGGCATTTGCTCGGAATCGAGGGGCTTTCGGCGGCGGACATCGTCACTTTGCTCGACATGGCCGAAGACGCGATCGAAGTGTCGCGGCAGATCGAGAAGAAACGCGCCACGCTGCGCGGCCGCACCCTCATCAATCTCTTCTTCGAAGCTTCGACCCGCACCCAATCCTCGTTCGAATTGGCCGGCAAGCGGCTCGGTGCCGACGTGATGAATATGTCGGTCGCGATGTCGAGCGTAAAAAAAGGCGAGACGCTGATCGATACCGCGGTGACGCTCAACGCCATGCGGCCCGACATCATCGTCGTGCGCCACGCGCAGGCCGGCGCCGTGCATCTTTTGGCGAAGAAGGTCGATTGCGCCGTGGTCAACGCCGGCGACGGCGCGCACGAACATCCGACGCAGGCGCTGCTCGATGCCTTGACGATCCGCCGCAACAAAGGCCGAATCGAAGGCCTGACGGTGGCGATCTGCGGCGACATTCTCCATTCGCGCGTGGCACGCTCCAACATTCTGCTGCTCTCGACACTCGGCGCGCACGTGCGCGCCGTCGGCCCCTCGACGCTCATGCCGGTCGGCATCGAACACATGGGCGCCGAAGTTTGCCGCGACATCAAAAGCGGGCTTCAAAACGCCGACATCGTGATGATGTTGCGCCTGCAGCGCGAGCGGATGAGCGGCGCCTTCGTGCCGTCGTCGCGCGAATATTTCCGCTTCTTTGGCCTCGATGCCGAAAAGCTTGGCTACGCCAACAAAGGCGCGCTGGTCATGCATCCCGGTCCGATGAACCGCGGCGTGGAGATCGATTCGGGGATCGCCGACGGCCCGCAGAGCTTGATCCGCGAACAGGTCGAGATGGGCGTCGCGGTGCGCATGGCCGTGCTCGCCGCGCTCGCCGAACATCTGCCCAACGGTTGAGGCGCGATGCAAACTCCCTCCACAATGGCAATCGCCCACCAGCCGCTGGCGCTGGTCAACGGCCGGCTCGTCGATCCGGCGACCGGAAAGGAGACGCGCGGCGGCGTTCTCGTCATCGACGGCGTCATCCGCGACCTTGGCGCCTCCGTCGCCTCGGCAACGCTGCCTTCGCATGCGCAGGCAATCGATTGCGCGGGAGACGTCATCGCCCCGGGCTTGATCGACATGTGCGCCTTCGTCGGCGAGCCGGGAGCCGCGCATCGCGAGACGATCGCGACCGCCACCGCCGCCGCGGCGGCGGGCGGCGTGACCACCATTTTGGCACGTCCCGACACCAATCCTCCCGTCGACGAACCAGCGGTCGTCGATTTTCTGCTGCGCCGGGCGCGCGACACGGGGCATGTGCGCGTGCTGCCGGTCGCCGCTCTGACCAAAGGGCTCAAGGGCCTAGAGATCGCCGAGATCGGCCTTTTGCAAGAAGCGGGCGCGGTCGCCTTCAGCGACGCGGCGAAGTCGTTGCGCAACGCGCAGGTCATGCGCCGCGTGATGGCCTATGCGCGCGACTTTGGCGCCCTCGTCATTCATTACACCGAAGATCCGGACCTTGCCGGGGAAGGTGTCATGAACGAGGGCGAGTTTGCCACGCGGCTGGGGCTCACCGGCATCCCGCGCGAGGCCGAGGCGATCATGCTCGACCGCGACATCCGGCTCGTCGCGCTGACCGGCGTGCGCTATCACGCCGGGCTGATCTCCACCAAAATGTCGCTCGATGCGATCCGCGCCGCCAAAACGGCGGGGCTGCCGATCACCTGCGCGACTTCGATCAATCATCTGACGTTGAACGAGAACGACATCGGCGATTACCGCACGTTCCTGAAACTCACGCCGCCGCTGCGCGCCGAGGACGAGCGCCGCGCGCTCGTCGAGGCGCTTGCCGAAGGCCTGATCGACGTGATCGTTTCCGACCACAATCCGCAGGACGTCGAGACCAAGCGCCTGCCGTTCGCCGAGGCCGAATATGGCGCGATCGGACTCGAGACGATGCTCTCGGCGGGCCTGCGTTTGGTGCATTCCGGCGAAGTGAAGCTTCCGCGGCTCATTGCCGCGATGTCGTCGCGTCCGGCCGAAATTCTCGGCCTACCGCAAGGAAGACTCGCGGTCGGCGCGCCGGCCGATCTCATCCGCTTCGATCCCGACGAGCCTTATGTGCTCGATCCCATGCAGCTCCACTCGCGCAGCAAGAACACGCCCTTCGACGAAGCGAAAATGCAGGGCAGGGTGAAGCTGACGATGGTCGCGGGACAGGCGGTGTGGGAGAGCGCGTAGCTGCCCTATTGTCCCTGACGGCCCTCACATATTGCCCAAGCCGGCGCTAAGTTTCGGCAGGTTTGCGCGCTTCGATCAACATGCTCAAGGCCGGCTGAACGTTCATCGCAGGGCCTTGGCGGAGTATCACCCAATCTCCCCATAGCCGCGCGCCATAGCGGCCGCGAAGGCGGGAAGCAAGGCGAAGAGCACGACCTCAATCCAGAGGCAGCGCTGCGCGTTGCGGACTTGCGCGTCGTTTGGCACGATGTCCGCCCGCCGCCAGGCGATGTAGGCGATCGTCGGCGGCACCGACAGCAAACCGATCACCGCGAATGTTCCGAGCTTCGCCCAAAAGAATGCGTTGTGAGAATAATAGAACCAGCCTTTGGCGGCGAAGATCGCGCGCGAGAAGCCGACAACAATGATCAGGCCGGCGAGCGCGCCGTACCAAAGGTCGATCCTGCCGACGCGCGTCACTGCCTGCTTGTCCATGCCGGGACGCACCAAGATCAGCTCGGCGAAGAGAATGCCGAACAGACCGAAGACCAGCAGATGATGCGCAATCGCAAGCGTAAGATCGAGCATGGCGCGTTCCTTTCTCTGGACAACCCGGCCGCGCCGCGTTAAGTTGACAGTGACCATATTATGGGTATCGACGGTGTCAATATTCTTTTTGGAGCAGGCATGACCGGGGCAGAATCGATCGAACGCCCTTACCACCACGGCGACTTGCGCCGCGCCCTGATCGATGCCGCGCTGGCGCTGGTGACGGAAGAGCAGGATTGGAGCTTTTCGCTGCGCGAGGTGGCGCGCCGCGCCGGTGTAAGCCACAACGCCCCCTACAATCATTTTCCCGAAAAGCGCGATCTGCTGGGCGCCGTCGCGGCGGCGGGATTCGACGCGCTGCGCGATCGCATGCGTGCGGCGATTGCCCGCGTCGGCAGCCCGCGAGCCGCACTCTTGGCCTGCGCCGCCGCTTATGTGAAAGCCGGGGTCGAAAATCCTGCCCTCTATCGGCTGATGTTCGGCCCGGCACTCGCTGCCCCCGCGCCGGCGGTGCGGCCGAGCGCGGCCAAGCCGGACAGCGGCCGGCCCGCGGAAGCACGCGCCGCGGGAGCCGGTGCCAAGGCGGTCTTGGAGGAGATTATCCTGCGCGGCGCCGAGCGCGGCGTTTTCGCAATATCTGCGACCAGCAAGAGCGAACTCGCCGTTGCCGCGCTCTCGAACTGGTCGGCCGTGCACGGCCTGACCATGCTGGCGATCGATTCGTTGACGGGTTCGGAGCTTGCGGTCGATACGCTCGTGAACCGTATTATGCGCACCCTGCTCGAAGGATTGGAGCCGCGGTAGATATCGCGCCCACGGCGAAGCTTACAAAAGTTTCATCTTCCCGAAATGGCGGCGTAAACCTTCCTGCGCCATGTTGTTGGACGAAGGATGTGCGCCGCGCATCGTTCCCGCAGTTTCCGTCCTCGCGTCCGTCGTCGGGACAGACCCCAATTGGCCTATGGAGATGCACATGGATCAACAGCTTCCACCTCACGGCGAGCACAAGCCCAGGCTCGGCGCGCGCGCTTCGGTGCGTGTCGCGCTTCTCGGTTCGGTAGCGGCACTTGTTCTGGCAGGAGCTTTCGCCGGCGACGTTGGCTTGCCGCATCCGACCTTCACCGCGCCGGCCCGGGCCGAGACGAGCCCCAGCCTGCCGGTCAATGCATTCTCCTTCGCCGACGTCGTCAACAAGGTTCGCGGCGCCGTCGTTTCGATCAAAGTAAAAATGGCGGATGCATCCGAGGCCAGCGACGACGATTCGGACGTGCCCGGCTTGCAGCCCGGCGATCCGCTCGAGCGCTTCTTCAAGAAATTTGGCGGCCAAGACGGAATTCCTTTCGAGTTCCACCACGGCCGGCCGCACATCACGCTGGCACAGGGCTCGGGATTCATCATTTCGCCGGACGGCTATGTCGTGACCAACAATCACGTCGTCGACAACGCGACCGAGGTGACGATCACCATGGACGATGGCCAGACGACCCATCATGCGAAGGTCGTCGGCACCGACAAAAAGACCGATCTGGCGTTGTTGAAGATTACCGACGGGTCGAATTTCCCCTATGTCGAATTTTCCAAGACGACGCCGCGCGTCGGCGACTGGGTGATCGCGGTCGGCAATCCGTTCGGCCTCGGCGGCACCGTCACGGCCGGCATCGTCTCCGCGCGCGGCCGCGACATCGGCTCCGGTCCCTATGACGACTATCTGCAGATTGATGCGCCGGTGAACCGCGGCAACTCGGGCGGCCCGACCTTCGACACGCAGGGGCAGGTCGTCGGCGTTAATACGGCCATCTATTCGCCCTCGGGCGGCAGCGTCGGCATCGGTTTCGACATCCCTTCCGACGAGGCGCAAAGCGTCATCGATTCCTTGAAGACAAAAGGGACGGTGACACGCGGCTGGATCGGCGTCGAAATTCAACCTGTTACTTCCGACATCGCCGACAGCCTCGGCCTGAAGGCGGACAAGGGCGCACTCATCGCCGACACCCAGCCGAATTCGCCGGCCGCGAAAGCGGGTGTCAAAACCGGCGACGTCATCCTCGGCGTCAACGGCGAGTCCGTCGAAGGGCCGCGGGAACTTGCCCGCAAGATTGCCGCGCTTGGACCGAATGCCGACGCCAGCTTACGCATCTGGCATGACGGTTCGGAGAAGACGGTTTCGGTGAAACTCGGCACGCTGCCCAACGATCAGGAGGCCAGGGCCGAGACGAATTCCGGGTCCGCCAATTCCGGGTTCGATAATTTCGGTATGGTACTCGCACCGGCCGACTCGGTCCCCGGCGCCGGCGGCCAGGGCGTGGTCATCACCGACGTCGATCCGGACGGCGCCGCGGCGCAAAAGGGTCTGAAAGTCGGCGACGTCATTCTCGAAGCCGGCGGTAAGTCCGTTGCCAAACCGAGCGACGTGTCGAACGTTCTCGCCGACGCCAAGAAGGAGGGCCGCAAGGCCGTGCTGCTCCGTGTCAAGAGCGGCGACGACACGCATTTCGTGGCGCTGACGATCAATTCGGCCTCATGAGGCTTCGGGCCGGAATTCCGGCCCGCACCCCGCTCCGCCCGGCGTCGCATTTGCCCCCCGTCTGCGGCACCGGCCTAAGGGAGACGGCAGGTCTGGAGTAAAAGCTCCGGCCTGCCGTTTTTTTGACGGACGGCTTATATGTTTTCCATGCGTATCCTCATCATCGAAGACGATTCGGAAGCTGCCCTTTATCTCGTCAAGGCGTTGCGCGAGGCCGGTCACGTCGCCGATCATGCCGCGGATGGGCTTGAGGGCTATGACAAAGCCCGGGACGGGTCCTATGATGTTCTGGTCGTCGACCGCATGCTGCCGAAGCTCGACGGTTTGTCGTTGATTGGCGGTCTGCGCGTCCAGAAGATCGAGACTCCGGTGCTGATCCTTTCCGCCCTTGGCCAAGTCGATGATCGGGTAAAAGGTTTGCGGGCCGGCGGCGACGACTATTTGACCAAGCCCTACGCCTTCTCCGAGCTGCTGGCGCGCGTCGAAGTTTTGGCGCGCCGCAAGTCTTCCGGGGCGGGGGAGGAAACCGTCTATCGGGTCGGCGGCCTCGAACTCGACCGCCTCTCCCATAAGCTGACGCGCAACGGCAAGGAGATCGCTCTTCAGCCGCGCGAATTTCGGCTCCTTGAATATCTGATGAAACATGCCGGCCAGGTCGTTACGCGCACCATGCTGCTCGAAAACGTCTGGGATTATCATTTCGATCCGCAAACCAACGTGATCGACGTCCATATCTCGAGGCTTCGGGCGAAGATCGACAAAGGCTTCGATCCGCAGCTGTTACAGACGATCCGCGGTGCTGGATACATGATCCGTGACGGCAATCGTTAAGCTCTTCCGCTCGACGGCGTTCAAGATCTCGCTCGCCTATCTCGTCATCGCCGCGATCGGCGCCGGATTGGTGCTCGCTCGCGCCGGCTGGGATGTGGAAAAATTGGCGGATGCGCAAGTCGCCCAGTCGATCAACAGCGATATTACCGACCTCGCCGAACAATATACGGAAGGCGGCATCACCCAACTCGTTCACGCCGTCGAGCGCCGTGCCGAGCAGCCGGGCGCCGGCCTATACCTGGTGACGACGCATGCCGGCGAGCCGATCGTCGGCAACATCGTCAGTCTGCCGCCCGGCGTTCTCTCTCAACCCGGACTCGTCGAAACCGATTATGCGCGCTCCGGCGATATCAACACCCGCCACCGTGCCTTGGCGCGGGTTTTCCTGTTGTCGGGCGGATTTCACCTCCTCGTCGGCCACGACATCGAGGAGGGTTTGCGCATGCGGCGGATCTTCGCGGGCGCGCTCGTCACCTCGCTCATCTGGCTCGTCATCATCGGCACGATCGGCAGTCTTTTCCTCGCCCGCCACGTGCTGCGCAGGGTCGATTCGATCACCGCGAAGGCCAAGACCATCGTGGCGGGCGATCTCGCCGGCCGTCTGCCCCTCGCCGGCACCGGCGACGAACTCGATCGTCTCGTGCAAAACTTAAATTCCATGCTGGACCGCATCTCGGTGCTCGTTGTCGGCATGCACGAGGTTTCGGACAATATCGCGCACGACTTGAAGACGCCGCTGACGCGGCTGCGCAGCCGCGCCGAGCAAGCGCTGCAATTTGCGACGGCGCCCGAGGATTATCGGCTCGCGCTCGAGAAAGTCATCGACGAATCGGACGCGCTGATCCGCGTCTTCGATGCGCTCTTGATGATCGCCCGCGCCGACGCCGGCACGGGGCCGGAAGGCATGGTCGATTTCGATGCGGCCGACGTCGCCCGCGACGTCGGCGAGCTTTACGAGCCGCTTGCCGAGGATCGCGACGTGAGCCTTTCGCTCGACATAGAACCGGGACTCACGCTGCGCGGCAGTCGCGAACTCGTCGGCCAAGCGCTCGCAAATCTCGTCGACAACGCGTTGAAATACGGCATGCCTTCGAGCCACGCGGATAAACCCGCGACCGTCGAGATCGCCGCCAAACGCCGCGGCGCGTGGATTGAAATCAGCGTCGCCGATCGCGGCCCCGGCATTGCGGCGGCCGACCGCGAACGCGCCCAGGAACGTTTCGTACGGCTCGAAAATTCCCGCGCGCAGCCTGGCTCCGGCCTCGGTCTCGCGCTCGCCGCCGCCGTCGCGCGCCTGCACAAAGGCACGTTGCGGTTCGACGACAATTCACCCGGTCTCAAGGCCGTGCTTGTCTTGCCGGCGGCTGCGCCCGCAAAGTTGGCGGCGCCGCTCAAATCGCGAGCCGGCGCGGTCGCCTGAAGCGCGGAGGGACGATGCAGAGCCTTGGAGAGCGACTTTGCAAGGCTCCCGCGCTTTCCGATCGCCACGCGGCCGAAGCACGCCTTGAGGATCTTCTCGCCTCGGCGACCGCAGACCTAGCGACGCTTGCCGGCGAACCGGCCGTGCGCGCGCTGCTTCTCGCCGTGGCCGACCATTCGCCGTACCTCTGGAAATTGGTGAGGTCCGATGCCGGCCGGCTGCTGCGGCTGCTTACCACGCAGCCGGAGGAAGCGCACAATGCGCTTCTTCGCGAGCTTGCCGCCGTGTCGCCCGGTTCGGAGCAAGAATTGATGCTCATCTTGCGGCGCGCCAAGCAAGAGCTCGCTCTGCGCGTCGCGCTCGCCGATTTGGGCGGCGTGTGGACGACCGAAACGGTGATGCAAGCGCTCAGCGCCGGCGCCGACGCCTTCGTCGCCGCGGCGCTGAACTTCGTCCTGCGTGAGGCGCACGCCGCCGGCAAGCTGCATTTGCCGGATCCGGCTTCTCCCGATCAGGATTGCGGGGTGGTCGTTCTGGCGCTTGGCAAACACGGGGGGCGGGAACTCAACTATTCGAGCGACACGGATCTCATCGTTTTGTTCGATCCGGAAAGTTCGGCGATCCCGCAAAAGGGCGAGCCGGCGATGCTCTTCGTGCGCATCACGCAGAGGCTCGTGAAGATCCTGCAGGAGCGCACGCCCGAAGGCTACGTCTTGCGGGTCGATCTGCGGCTGCGGCCCGATCCTGGCTCGACGGCAATCGCGATTTCGCTTCCGGCCGCATTTTTCTATTACGAATCCTTCGGGCAGAATTGGGAACGCGCCGCCCTGATCAAGGCGCGTCCGATCGCCGGCGACCGCAAGCTCGGCGAAGTTTTTCTCGCGCAGCTGACGCCGTTCATCTGGCGGCGGTATCTCGATTATGCGTCGATCGCCGACATTCACGCCATGAAGCGCCAGATTCACGCGGCGCGCGGCCATGCCGAGATCGCAGTCGCCGGCCACGACCTGAAATTGGGACGCGGGGGCATTCGCGAGATTGAATTCTTCGTGCAGACCCAGCAGCTGATCTTCGGCGGCAAGCGGCCGCCGCTGCGCGGGTCGCGTACCCTTGCCATGCTCGACGAATTCGCCAAGGAGGAACTAATCAGCCGCGAAGCGCGCGACGACCTCCATGCCGCCTATCTCTTTTTGCGTGAGACGGAACATCGGCTGCAGATGATTGCCGACGAGCAGACGCAGCGGTTGCCGGCCGAGCCGGACGAGTTGGAGCGCTTCGCGAGATTCTGCGGCTACGAGCGGCTTGCAGCGTTTGCCGACGAGCTCAGCCGCCATCTCGCGCGCGTCGCCGCGCATTACGCGCGTCTGTTCGAGTCCTCGCCGGGACTGTCGGCCGCGGCCGGCAGTCTCGTCTTTACCGGCGTCGCCGACGATCCCGAGACGCTTGAAACGCTGGCGAGGCTCGGATTCCGCCGTCCTGAGTTCGTCGCCGAGACGATCCGCGGTTGGCATTTCGGGCGGCGCGCCGCAGTGCAATCGGAAAGGGCGCGCGAGGTGTTGACCGAACTCGTGCCGGCGCTGCTCGAAGCATTCGCGCAATCCGCGGATCCCGACGCGGCGGTCGCGGCTTTCGACCAGGCGCTCGGCCGGCTGAAGGCGGCCGTCGAGCTTCTCTCGATCCTGAAATCGAATGCGCAGCTGCGCGGCCTTTTCGCCGAAATCCTGGGAAGCGCGCCGCGGCTCGCCGAGATCGTCATTCGCCGTCCGCATGTTCTCGATGTTGCGCTCGATCGCAATCTGCTTGCGGCGCCGCTCGACGACAGCGATTTCGATCGACGCCTACAGCAGGCGATTGCTCCCTATTCGACGCTCGAAGACGTGCTCGACTCCTTGCGCGATTTCGGCCAGGAGGAGTCGTTTTTGATCGGTTTGCGGCTCTTGACCCAGGCGATCGCCGCCGCGGGCGAAGCTTATTCGGCGCTCGCCGGCGGTATCGTGCGCGCCTGCCTCGACGAGGTGATGAAAGATTTCGCGGCGCGTTTCGGACGGATTCCGCACGGCCGCTGCGTGATCCTCGCGCTGGGCAAACTCGGCTCGCGGGAAATGACCGCGGCTTCCGATCTCGATCTCATCCTGATTTACGACTTCGATGCCGCTGAACCCGACTCGGATGCGCCGCGACCGCTGCATGCGACGCGTTATTACACGCGGCTGTTCCAGAGGCTCATCTCGGCGCTGACCGTTCCGACAAGGCGCGGGTTGCTCTATCAGGTCGACATGCGGCTGCGTCCGTCGGGAGGCCAAGGACCGCTCGCGACGCAGCTTGCGAGTTTCGCCGAATATCAACGCAAGGAAGCGGAAACCTGGGAGCACATGGCGCTGACGCGAGCCCGCGTGATCGCCGGCGACGCTTCGCTGCGCGCCGAAGTCGAGGCGACGCGCGCCGCGATCCTTGCCGCGCCGCCTTCTCCCGCATTGCGCTCCGATGTCGCCGCGATGCGCGAGCTGGTCGCCAAAGAGAAAGGCGAGGGCGATCCTTTCGACCTCAAATATGCGGCGGGCGGCATGATGGACGTTGATTTTCTAGGGCAATATCTTTGCTTGCGTTATGCCCACGAGAACCCCGCGATGATCGATGTCGCGCCGGCCGGCGTAATCGCCAAGGCCGGTGCATTCGGCTACTTGGCGCGCGATGCCGCCGATCTGCTCGTCGAAGCGCATCGCCTCTATTCCAATGTCACGCAGATGCTGCGAACGATTTTGCCGCCGAACCAACCGCTTCCCGAAGCGCCCGAAGCGGTGAGGCGGCGGCTCGCGGCAGCGATGGATTTGCCGGATTTTTCGCAACTCGCGGCGGAGCTCGCGGAGAACGGCAAGAAGGTGCGGGAGATATTCCGGGAAGTGGTGGGATGATTTCAGTGCGCGGTGCCAGCCACGACCTGGCAAGGGGGTTGCCGGGGTAGGGCGGCGTCCAAAAGCGACAATTTCGGCACCGTCTCTGTCGCCGGCAAATGCACGAGGACGATCGTGCCGCCGCCGAGTTTCGAGCGGATGCGCATCGTGCCGCCGTGCAAAGCCACCAGCGATCGGGCGATGGCGAGGCCGAGTCCGGAACCTTTCATGCCGTTCTCAAGCATGTCGTTCCATTGCTCGAAAGGACGGCCGAGGCGAGGCAGAGCTTCGGGCGCAATTCCGATGCCGGTGTCCTCGACGTAAATGTTCATTGCCCCATGAGCGGCGCGGGCGCGCACATTGATGCGACCGTTTTCCGGCGTGAATTTCACGGCGTTGCGCAGCAATGTCGCGACGACGCGCTCCAGCGCGGCGCCGTCGGCGCGAAGTTTGATACGCGGCGCGGTTTGGTTGAGGGTGATCTGTTTCTCGCGCGCCGCGATCGCGACCGTCTCGGCGGCGGCTGCGATCACGGAATCGATCGCGACCTCGGTCCTTTGCAAGCGCACCCGGCCGGCTTCCAGCCGCGACATGTCGAGCACGTCGGAAATCACGCCGAGAAGATATTGGCCGCTGAGCCGGATGTCTTTGCTGTAATCGACATAGCGGGGCGAGCCAAGCGCGCCGAACGTTTCGGCCATCATCATTTCGGAGAAGCCGATGATGGCGTTGAGCGGCGTGCGCAGTTCATGGCTCATGTTGGCGAGGAACTCGGATTTGGCGCGATTGGCGTTTTCGGCTTGTGCTTTCTGCTCGAGATATTTCTCGGCGAGTTCGGCGAGCTGTTGCGCCTGCTGCTCCAGCGTCTGTCGCGATTTGCGCAGATCCGCCACGGTCGCCATGAGACGGCGCTCGGAATCCATCAATTGCTCTTCGTGGCGCTTCAGCGCGGTGATGTCGGTGCCGACCGAGACGTAGCCGCCATCCTTGGTGCGGCGCTCGTTGATTTGCAGCCAACGCCCGTCCGCGAGCCGCGCCTCATAGGTCTTGGCGTCGGCCGGCGAGTGATCGTCG
>JASHUD010000164.1 GCA_030040215.1 Methylovirgula sp. | reverse complement strand
GCCGTCGAGCCGATGACGAGCCCCGTCGCGTGATCGAGAAAGATGCCTTTGCCGATCCGCGCCGCCGGATGAATGTCGGTCTGGAAGACTTCGGACGAGCGGCTTTGCAGATAAAGCGCCAGGTCGCGCTGTCCGGCGTTCCACAGGACATGCGCGAGCCGATGCGTGGCGATGGCGTGGAACCCCTTGAAATAGAGTACCGGCTCGATGAGCCGCGTGCAGGCCGGATCGCGGTCCAGGGTCGCCATGATATCGGCGCGGAAGGCGACGCCGATCGCCGGCTCGCGGCCGATCACGTCGAGATAGGTCTGGCGGAGAAACTCGACCGCGACCTCGTCGTTGCCGAGCCGCGCCGCCACGCGTTGGACGATCGCCGCCTCGAGGCTCGGCTGGTCGAGAACGGTCACCGACACCCAGCCGCCGACGCGCGGCTCGCGGCGCACGATCTCTTCGGCCTCGGTTCGAACGCGCGCAAAGAGCGAATCCGTTTGATCGAGGCTCGCCCGTCTCGCCAGCGGCGCATTGCCGAGAATCACGTAACCCTCCTCAAAAGAGCGCCCTCTCCTAGCATGGTTTAAGGGCCGCCGCAGCGCCTTTCGGCACCCGGCCGCGCGGCCTTAGGAGCGGCTTTCGAGGAAGGCAAGGACGAAGCGTTTGAAGACCGGATCGCCGACGCTGCGGTTGTGGTCGCGGTCCGGAATGGAAAGCGCTTGGGCGCCGGGGATTAAGGCGGCGAGCCGGCGCGGATCGCCGGCGATGTCGTCCTTGCTGCCGACCGCAACGAGGGTCGGCAGGCGCAGGCCGCCGAGTTCGGCTGCATCCACCTTCAGCCTTGCGCCGCGCGCGCAGGCGGCGAGCGCTTTGAGATCGCTGCGCGTCGCCTCGGCGAAAACTCGAAACATCTTCTCGCCATCCGCTTTCACGTCGGCTGCGGAAGGCGCCTCCAACGCCGCGGCGATCTCGGGCCCAAGCCCCGCCGACGAGACGAGCTTGTCGCTCATGCCGCCGATGACCAGCGATCGCACGCGCGCCGGATGCGACAAGGCGAGAACCGCGGCGACGCGCGCTCCCATCGAATAGCCCATCACGTCGGCCCGCTCGACGCCGAGATGGTCGAGCAAATTGCCCGCATCCTCGGCCATCAGCGGAATGCCGTATTCCTCGGCGCGGTAGAGCATTTCGCTCTGTCCATGGCCGCGCGCGTCGTAGGCGATGACCCGCCGGCCAGCGCCGCTCAACGTCTTTATCCATTGCGGAAAGACCCAATTGATCGAATGGTTCGACGCGAAGCCGTGGAGGAGAAGGATCGGCTCCCCCTCCCCTATATCGATGTAAGCGATCCGCACGCCGTCCGAGGAGAATTCCTGCATGCCGGCGCGAAAATAGCAGCGAGTTGGCGCGTTGCAATGCGCGGTCGCGGCCGGCGCCACATTTCCGCTACCCAAACGAGGCGTGCATCTTTATGCTGCGGGACCTGTCATTTGGGCTTTTGACGATGGCGGATCACGGCACACCGCATTTCCACAACCAGCCGGGCGTCGCGCACGTGCGCATCGGCGCCAAGAAGTTCATGTGCATCGGCGCGCTGCCGCCCGGCGACCATCCGCACATCTTCATCGACATGGGCGACGCCGACGACATCGTCTGCTCCTATTGCTCGACGCATTATATCTACGATCCCTCGCTGGAGCACGATGCATGTGTTCCGCCCGAATGCGCCTTCGCTTCGGCCGCGACCGCCTAGCGCCTGATCGGCGCCCGCCGCGATGAGCGGCCATGTGCTGATTGACGGCGCCGGGGTCGGCGGCCTGACCGCCGCGCTGGCTTTGGCGCGAATGGGCTGGAGCATCACGCTCCTCGAACGCAGCCAACTGAAAAAGGAGGTCGGCGCGGGGTTGCAGATCTCGCCCAACGCCAGCGCAATTCTGCGCGATCTCGACGTTTTGCCCCGGCTCGGCACGGCGGCGCTGGCGCCGCGCGCCATTCACATCCGGCGCGGCCGCGACGGCGCAACGATCGGCCGCCTGCCGCTCGCAAATGCCGAGCGGCGCTGGGGGGCGCCCTACCTGCTCGCGCACCGCGGCGACCTGCAGAGCGCGCTCCTCGATACCGTCGCCGCCGTGCCGTCGATCCGCATCGAAACGGAACGCGCGTTTGCCGGTTTCGCTGCGATGGAGCGCGGCGTCACGGTCACCGCGTTGCGAGGCGCGGAATCGGCAAGCTTCGCCGCGGATTGCCTGCTCGGCGCCGACGGCATGCGCTCTTTGGTCCGCGAACGGCTGAACCCGGCCGATGCGACGCCGCGCGTGGCACGCCACGTCGCCTGGCGGGCGTTGGTCAAATCGGATCGGCTGGCGCTCGACCTGCGTCAGCCGGAGAGCACGCTATGGCTCGGCGCCGGCGCGCATATCGTGCATTATCCGCTGCGCGGCGGCAGGATTACCAACATCGTGGCGATCTTCGGCGGGACGAACGCGATCGAAGCGGGCGCCGACATTTGGGCCGAGCCCGGCGATCCGCGCCGGATCGCGGCGCGCTTTGCGGATTGGGACCGCCGCATCCGCGCGCTGATCGCGACGGCCGAAGAATGGCGCATCTGGCCGCTCGCCGAGCGTTCGCCGCCGCCGATCTGGAGCGCCGGCTGCGTCGCGCTTCTCGGCGATGCCGCCCATCCGATCCTGCCTTTCCTCGCCCAAGGCGCCGCGCAGGCGATCGAAGACGCCGCGGCTCTCGCAACTTTTCTCAAGCCCGGCTGCGACGTTCCCGCCGCGCTTGCCAAGTTCGTCGCGGCGCGGCGAGCGCGGATCGAACGCGTACAGCGCGAATCGCGCCGCCAAGGCTTGCTCTATCATCTCTCCGGCGTGCCCGCGGCATGCCGCGATCTGGCCATTCGCGCGCTGGGCGAAGAGCGGATGGTGGCGCGCTACGATTGGCTTTACGGTGGGACACCCATCGGCAACGCCAGTAAAAATCGCCGGTTCTCCTAAGCTCCTGCCGCGCAACAAGAACCGCTGCGCGGCATGGGCGATTTCGCCGGTTTCATGGCTGTTTTGCATCGGCGTCGCAATTTCCGCCATTTTTCCACCGAGCTTAGAACCGACCGGCGCTTGCGGACGGCCCAACGCCATTGCCAGCATCTTTGCCGGCCGCTAGGTCTTGCGTATGCAGACTCTCTGTTGGAGCGATTCTGCGCGGTCGGCCGGGAGCGGGAATTGGGAATGACCGCGCACGCCATGGCTTACGAGCCGCCCGACTTGCGCACCGCGCACGTCATCGTTGTCGCCAACGAAAAAGGCGGCAGCGGCAAATCGACCCTTTCGATTCACATCAGCGTCGCTCTTTTGAAGGCGGGATTCCGGGTCGCCACGATCGATCTCGACACAAGGCAGCGCACCCTCACGCGGTTCTTCGAAAATCGCGCCTCGTGGGCCGCCGACGCGCCGTGGAACGTCGAACTGCCCTATCATCATGCGCTCGAGCGCGGCGACTCGAAGAACCTGCGCGACAACGAGACCGCGGAATTCGGCGCTTTCGCGACGGCGATCGCCGAGGTCGAGCACGAATACGAGTTCGTCATCATCGATACGCCGGCGGCCGACTCCTATCTGATGCGGCTTGCCCATTCGCTCGCCGACACGCTGGTTTCGCCGATCAACGATTCGTTCATCGATGTCGACGTGTTCTCGCGCGTGCATCACGACCGCTCGCAGCGCGGCCAAGTCGCCCATTACGCCGATCTCGTGCTCGAGGCGCGGCGCAAGCGCAAGCTCGTCGACCAAGGCATCATCGATTGGGTGCTGGTGCGCAACCGCATTTCGTCGACGCAATCGAACAATGCGCGGCAAATTCAGACGAGCCTGTCGCGGCTCGCGCTCGAATTGCAGTTCCGCACCACCGAAGGTTTTCACGACCGGGTCATCTTCCGCGAGCTGTTTCCGATCGGCCTCACGCCGCTCGACCCGATCGAAGGCGCAATGCGCAGCAACGCGCTCTCCGCCTCGCAGGTTTCGGCGCGCCGCGAAGTCGATGCGCTGCTTGCGTCCCTGCAATTGCCGGAGCGCAGCCTCGGCATGGCGCATCTGCAGGCGCGACACGAATGGTTCGACCGCATTTCGCGTTATTATCGCGAGATGAAGGCATAGGTTGCAAGTGTTCCTTGCGCGTCGCCCGCTGCTTCGGGTGAGCAGAAGAGAATTTTAGGAGAACGAAATGAGATATGCATTGGCCG
>JASHUD010000021.1 GCA_030040215.1 Methylovirgula sp. | reverse complement strand
CCGGCTGGTATTGGCAGATCACCCGGCTCGACGGCAACAATCGGTACATCAAGAGTTCGCGCTCGCTGTTTGCGGCGCGGTTACCGAGATTGGCGGCTAAAGGAATCGCGGCGGGCGTCGGCGGGGCGCGCAAAGGCTACGTGACCGGCCCCGACGACCGCCAGCTGCGCATGGTCGAGCGGGTGATCGACGTCGGCGATCAAGGCGTCTATCTCGTGCAAGTCGCGGCGACCACGACGCCGATGGAATCGGAAATCGCCGGGTTTGAAATCGCGCTGGTGATCACCTTTACGCTGTTGGCAGCCGCGCTGGTCGGCTCGACCGCGCTGCAATTGCGCTATGGACTCGAACCGCTACGCCGCCTCCAGGAAGCAGTCGCTTCGATCCGGCGCGGCGCAGGCGAAAAGATCACCGGCGATTTTCCTCCCGATATCGCGCCGCTCGCCTCGGAGCTCAATCTGCTGCTCGCCGCCAATCGCGAGGTGGTGGAACGCGCCCGCACCCAGGTGGGCAATCTCGCCCACGCCCTGAAGACGCCGCTCAGCGTCATCATCAACGAAGCGGCGGCGGATAAAAGCGCGCTCTCCGCCAAGGTGCGCGAGCAGGCGGCGATCATGCGCGATCAGGTAACCTATTATCTCGACCGCGCCCGCGCCGCCGTGCGGGTGCGCGTTCTCGGCAATATGGCCGATGTCGCTGCGGTCGCCGCGGCGCTGGTGCGCACCTTCGAGAAGATCTATCGCGAGCGCGGCATCATCTTCTCGGTCACGGTGCAAGGCCGGGTGCGATTCAAGGGCGAGCGTCAGGATCTCGAAGAAATGATCGGCAATCTGGTCGATAACGCCGGCAAATGGGCAAAGCACACGGTGACGATCGAGATCGCGCCGGTTGCCACCGATCTGCAGGGGCAGCGTCTGTTCCGCGTCACCATCGACGACGACGGAGTGGGACTTGCGCCGGAGCAGCGCGAGGCGGCGACGCGACGCGGCCGGCGGCTGGACGAGACGCGGCCCGGCTCCGGGCTCGGGCTCTCGATTGTGGTCGATCTCGCCGCTCTCTATGGCGGCGTGCTCAAACTTGACGCCAGCCCCTTGGGCGGCCTGCGCGCCGAACTCGAACTGCCCGCGGCGGCCTGAAGCCGAAGCTTAAGAATGGCGTGCAACTTCCTAACGTCACAACGGAAATCGCTGATGATGGCCCTATATTGAAAGCGCGGGACGCGACCAAATTCCCTCCCGGAGCGAAATGCTTTACAGCAAGGCGCAGCGAAATAGCGGCCTGGGATTTCCAGTCGCGGCATACGATAAAGCAAGAATTTCAAGCCTATCAGCGTCGAAGACGCGCTCACAAGGAACGGCATGCTCTGGGGCATATTCGCGCTTCTGACCGGTGTCGCTGTGCTCGCCGTGCTTTGGCCGCTCGCCAAGCCGGTGCGCAAAGCGGCTTCTCCCGATGTCGCCTTCTATCGCGCCAAGCTCGACGAGATCGAGCGCGATGCCGCGCTCGCCACGATCTCGTCGCAAGACGCGGAAGCGGCAAAGACGGAAGCGGCGCGCCGACTGCTTGCCGCCGCCGAGAAGGACGAACAGAAGCCCGCGCTCGGCGCCTCGCCTTGGCGGCTGCGGCTCGTTGCGCTTGGTGCGCTCGTCTTCGTTCCCGGCTTGGCGCTCGGCCTCTACGGCTACCTCGGCCATCCCGATTGGCCGGATGAACCGCTCGAAGCGCGCCTCAACGCGCCGGCGGAATCGATGGACATCAATGCCGCGATCGCCAAAGTCGAGGCGCATCTCGCCCAACATCCCGACGATGGCCTGGGTTACGAGGTTCTGGTGCCCGCCTATTTGCGCCTGGGGCGGATCGAAGACGCGGTGCATGCGGCGCAAATGGCGCTGCAAATACTGGGCGAGAATCCGCAGCGGCTTACCGCCTACGGCGAGACGCTCGTCTTCGCCAACCGCGGAATCGTAACCGAACAGGCGCGCCAGCTTTTCACGCGGGCGCTGGCTGCCGGCTCGGAGCCGAAGGCGCTCTTCTTTCTCGGCCTCGCCGCTTCGCAAGAGGGCGACAAGACGAGCGCCCGCAATTATTGGCAGAAACTCTTGGCGCAATCGCCGTCCGATGCACCCTGGCGCTCCGATCTTACGGCGCGGCTTGCGGCGCTTTCCAACCAAAGCGCCGCGCCCGATCCGGCTGCGGCGATCGCCGCTCTGCCGGCCGCCGAGCGGGAGGCGGCGATCCGCGCGATGGTTGATCGATTGGCGGCGCGGCTTGCCGAAAACGGCCGGGACATCGAAGGCTGGCTGCGACTCGTGCGCGCCTATAAGGTGATGAACGAGGTCGACAAGGCGCGCGCGGCGCTGGCCACTGCGCGGCGCGATTTCGGCGGCAATGCCGCGGCGACGGCGCGGCTCGACGCGTTGGCGCACGAACTCGGACTGAATTCATGACGCGCCGCCGCAAACGCCTCGCCCTGATCGTTTCCGCGTTGATCGTTTTCGGCAGCGGGCTGGGGCTCGTGCTCTACGCCTTGCGCGACAACATCGTTTTCTTCTACGGCCCGAGCGAAGTTTATGCGAAAGATCTTCCGCCCGGCACGCGGCTTCGAATCGGCGGCCTGGTCAAGCGGGGTTCGCTCACCCATGAGGGGATGAGCGTGCGTTTCGAAGTGACCGACGGCAGGCGCGAGATCCCGGTCACCTATAGCGGCCCATTGCCCGATCTCTTCCGCGAAGGACAAGGCGTGGTAGCCGAAGGCGTGCTCGGCGCCTCGGGCATGACCGCCTCGACCATTCTCGCCAAGCATGACGAGCGCTATATGCCGCGCGAGGTGGTCGACGCCCTGAAGAAGGCCGGCCGCTGGCAGGAAAACGCCGGAACGGCGGCTGGCATGGGAGGCGGCTCGTGATCGTCGAGACAGGTCATTTCGCGCTGGTGCTCGCTTTGGCTCTGGCGCTCGTCAACGCCGGCGTGCCCCTTTGGGGGATCGCGACGCGCGACCAGCGCCTGATGGCGGTGGCTCCCTCCGTGGCGCTCGCCGGATTTTTGCTTATAGCGATCTCCTACGCGGCCTTGACCTATGCGCATGTCACCTCGGACTTTTCGCTCGTCAACGTCGTCGAGAATTCGCATTCGGCGAAGCCGCTGATCTACAAGATCACCGGCGTGTGGGGCAATCACGAAGGCTCGATGCTGCTTTGGGTTTTGATCCTGTCGCTGTTTGCGGCGGCGGTCGCGGTTGCGGGCCGGGCGATGCCGATCGATCTTCACGCCGCGGTGCTCGCGGTGCAATCCTGGATCGCCGCGGCTTTCCTCCTGTTCATCCTGTTGACCTCCAATCCGTTCGCGCGGCTCGCCATTCCGCCGATCGAAGGCAAAGATCTCAATCCGTTGCTGCAAGATCCGGGGTTGGCGATCCATCCGCCGCTTCTCTATCTCGGCTATGTCGGGCTTTCGATCACCTTCTCGTTTGCCGCGGCGGCGCTGATCTGCGGGCGCATCGACGCGGTCTGGGCGCGGCTCGTGCGGCCTTGGACGTTGATCGCCTGGACGTTCCTCACGCTCGGCATCGCGATGGGCTCGTATTGGTCGTATTACACGCTCGGCTGGGGCGGCTTCTGGTTTTGGGACCCGGTCGAGAACGCTTCGTTGATGCCGTGGATCGCGGCGACCGCGCTGCTCCATTCGGCCACCGTGATGGAAAAGCGCGAGGCGCTGAAGGTCTGGACGATCTTCCTGGCGATCCTCGCGTTTTCGCTGTCGCTCGTCGGCACGTTTATCGTGCGCTC
>JASHUD010000163.1 GCA_030040215.1 Methylovirgula sp. | reverse complement strand
GACTCGGCGATGATCTTCTTGCCGAGTTCGACATTGGTGCCTTCGAGGCGCACCACCAGCGGCACTTTCAGGCCGACTTCCTTCACCGCAGCGACGACGCCTTCGGCGATGACATCGCACTTCATGATGCCACCGAAGATGTTGACCAGGATGCCCTTCACGTTCGGATCGGAGGTGATGATCTTGAACGCTGCCGCCACCTTGTCCTTGGTGGCGCTGCCGCCGACGTCCAAAAAATTCGCCGGCGCCATGCCGTAGAGCTTGATGATGTCCATGGTCGCCATGGCAAGCCCGGCGCCGTTGACCATGCAGCCGATAGCGCCGTCGAGCGCGACATAGTTGAGATCGAATTTCGACGCCTCGATCTCCTTGGGGTCTTCCTCGCTCTCGTCGCGCAGCGCGGCGATCTTCGGATGCCGGAAGAGTGCGTTGTCGTCGAAGCCGATCTTGGCGTCGAGACATTGGATGCGGCCGTCCTTGCCGAGCACCAGCGGATTGATTTCGAGCAGCGCCATGTCCTTTTCGACGAACGCCGCATAAATCCGGCTCGCGAGCTTCTCGGCCTGTTTGGCGAGATCGCCGGAAAGTCCCAGGGCCGCGGCAAGCGTCCTGCCATGATGCGGCATGACGCCGGTCGCCGGATCGATCGAAAAGCTCACGATTTTCTCCGGTGTGCGCCGGGCGACTTCTTCGATGGAAACGCCGCCTTGCGTGGACGCGACGAAGGCGATGCGGCTCGCCTGCCGATCGACGAGCACGGCGAGATAGAATTCCTTCTCGATTGCCGAACCGTCCTCGATGTATAGGCGTTTGACCTGTTTGCCGGCCGGCCCGGTCTGCGGCGTGACCAGCGTGCGGCCGAGCATCTGGCGCGCATAACTCTCGACCTCGTCGCGCGAATGCGCCAGGCGGATGCCGCCGCCGCCCGCTTCCGGCTCCTTGAACCTGCCTTTGCCGCGCCCGCCGGCATGGATCTGCGCCTTCACGACGAAGACCGGGCCGGCAAGCGCGGCGGCGGCTTCGCCCGCCTCGGCGGGATTCGCGGCGGCGCGGCCCGCGGCCACGGGAATGCCGAATTCCCGAAGAATCGCCTTCGCCTGATATTCGTGAATGTTCATCGTTCGCTTTCTGCCGCGCGGCGGCGCGGAAGATGCTGGTTATGCGCCACTCAAGCGGCAAAGGCCGCATTGATGGTCTTGCAAGCCTCAACGAGGCTCTGCACCGAAGCCACCGATTTCTCAAACACCCGCCGCTCGTCGGGATCGAGGGCAACTTCGACGATTCTTTCGACGCCGCCCGCGCCGATCACGACCGGAACGCCGACATAAAGATCTTTTACGCCATATTCGCCGTTGAGTTTCGCGGCACAAGGCAGCACCCGGCGCTCATCGCGCAAATAGGATTGTGCCATGGCGATCGCCGCCGCAGCGGGTGCATAAAATGCCGATCCTGTTTTCAAAAGGGCGATGATCTCCCCGCCGCCTTTACGGGTGCGTTCGACGATCGCCTCGAGGCGTTCTTTCGTCGTCCACCCCATCCTGACGAGATCCGGCAGAGAAATGCCGGCAACCGTCGAGTAACGCAGCAACGGCACCATGTCGTCGCCGTGGCCGCCGAGGACGCAGGCGTTCACGTCTTCCAGCGCGACTTTGAATTCCTCGGCGAGGAAATGCCGAAATCGCGCCGAATCGAGGACGCCCGCCATGCCGACGACCTTCTTCGCAGGAATGCCGGTCGCCTTCTGCAAGGCCCAAACCATGGCGTCGAGCGGATTGGTGATGCAGATCACGAAAGCGTCAGGCGCATAGTTCCTGATGCCGTCGCCGACCGACTCCATGACTTTGAGGTTGATGCTGAGCAGATCGTCGCGGCTCATGCCCGGCTTACGCGGCACGCCGGCGGTAACGATCACCACGTCGGCGCCTTCGATCACCGCATAATCGTTGGCGCCGCAAATGCGCATATGAAAGGCTTGCTGCGCCGCCGATTGGGCGAGGTCGAGCGCTTTTCCCTGCGGAATACCTTCGGCGATGTCGAAGAGGGCGATATCGCCCAGTTCCTTTAAGGCGGCGATATGGGCAAGGGTGCCGCCAATCTGACCGGCGCCGATCAGCCCAATTTTTTGACGCGACATGGTGTCCTCTCACAAGGCCGATCGACGCGCCCGCGGCGGCGAGGAGAACGGCAGCGGTTCTGCCGAAGAACTTATACAAAAGCAAGACCGCGCCGCCGCGATGGCACGCGCAGAGGGTGGAATTTTGACGCATTGGCCGCGCAAGGCAAGACGAGGCCTAATTTTCCAGCAATTAGCTCGGCCGCACGGCAGGTTTTGGCGTGATCGCGGGCGACGCGGTTGCGCGTTCAGGCCCCAGAGCCGTCGGCGGCGCGCGGTGCGCCAATCCCGCCGTGCGGCAAGGCAAGATAGGCGGTCGAGCGCATCTCCATCAAGCGCGACACGGCCCGCTCGAATTCGAGAACTTCGCGCTTCCGCTTGCCGACATAAAGGTCCGCCGGCTCGGCGGCGGCCGAAGCGATCAGCTTCACATGTTGGTCATAAAGCGTGTCGATGAGCAGGACGAAGCGCTTCGCCGCGTCGGTCTCTTCGGCGCGAATGACGGGGATGGCGTCGATGATCACGGTATGGAAATTCTCTGCTATGGCCAAGAAGTCCTGCGCTCCGAGCGGCGCCAAGCAGAGATCCGCGAAGCTGAAGCGTGCGACATGCGCCTTTGCCTGCGGCACCGCGATGCTGCGGCCGAGTACGTCGAGATGGGCGCTCGCGCCGCGCTCGACGCCGGTTAGCGCCGTAAAGGCACGGGTTAACGCGGCGTCCGCCTTGGCGTCGATGGGCGTATAATAGACCGGCTCGCCGCTCAGTTTCTCGAGTCGGAAATCGGTGCGCGCGGCAAGATGCAGCACATCCAGCCGTTCCTGCAGCAAATCGACGAAGGGCAGAAACAGGGATCGGTTGAGACCTTCCTGATAGAGGTCCTGCGGCTCGATATTGGAAGTCGCGACCAGAACGACGCCGCATTGGAACAGCGCTTTGAACAAACGTCCGAGGATCATCGCATCGGCGATGTCGGCGACGAACAGCTCGTCGAGACATAATAGCCAGCAGCCGGCGGCGATCTCCTCCGCGACAGGCGCGATCGGATCGTCGCCTTTCACCTCGCCGCGTTTGAGCTGTTCGCGAAAGGCGAAAATCCGCGCGTGCACCTCGGCCATGAAACTGTGAAAATGCAGGCGCCGTTTATGGGTGAGCTGCGCTTCTTCGAAGAACAGATCCATGAGCATGGTCTTGCCGCGTCCGACCAGGCCCCAGATATAAGCTCCGCGCAGCGGCGCGGCGGGGCGCGCCCCAACCAGCCAGCCGAGCGCCGCCGATTTGCGCGCCGGGCGATAGAAGGCGAGTTCCGCCGCGAGCTTTTCGAGATCGTGCAGCACTTGCTCCTGGGCTGGATCGCGCTCAAGCCGGCCGCGCGCAACGCGATCCAAATAGCGTTCAAGAAGAATGTGGGGCATATTCGACTCGGGGAAGATACACCGCCTGCTTTGCCGCGCGCGCGACGATAAAACAAGCTGCTTGGCCGGGTTCTGGCGTTTGCGCAGCCGCTGCGCCGGAGTTCGCGGCGGGAAAGCAGCCGCCGCGCTATTTGCCGGCCTTGATCCGCGTCCATTCGCGTTCAATGAATTGTTGCAACTCTGGATCGCGTTCTCGGACGGCATAGAGACGCTGCATGGTTTCGGCATCCGGGTAGATCGGCTGGGCCGCGGCAGGGGCGAGAGCCTTGGCGCCGGCAACGCCGCTGGCGAATCCGGTCGCAGCGACGTTGCGGGCGGCGATGTCCGGGCGGAGCAGGAAATCAATGAAGGCATACGCCGCCGAGGGATGCGGCGCACCTGCGGGGATCGCCAGATTGTCGAGCGCGATGACACTCCCTTCCTTGGGGATCGCATAGCCGACATTGATGCCGTTATCCGCCTCGCTGGCACGGCTCGCCGCCAACGCAGCGTCGCCCGACCAGCCGACCGCGAGACAGATGTCGCCATTGGCGAGCGCATTGATATATTCGGAGGAATGGAATTTCTTCACGTTCCGCTTGAGCCCGCTCAAAAGGTCCGCGGCGCGCCGCAGATCGTTCCAGTTGCGCGTATCGGGGTCGAGCTTCAGGGAGATGAGGGCGATCGCGAAGAGGTCCGGCGCGTCGTCGATTACTTCGACTCCGCAGTCGGCGAATTTCTTCAAGATCTCCGGATTGAAGATAATGTCCCAGGAATCGGGCAGTTGGCCGCCGAGTCGGGCGCGGGCTTTGTCCGCATCGAAGGCAATTCCGAGAGTAAACCACGCGTAGTTGACGGCATAGCGGTTGCCGGGGTCATCGACCGCGAGCCGCGCCATGATATCCGGCGAAAGATTGCGGGCGTTGGGCAATCGCCGTCGATCGAGCTTTTGCAGCAGGCCGACGGCAATCGCTCTCTGCAGAACCGGGGCGGAAGGGATGACGACATCGTAGTCGCCTTTGGCGAGCATCAAATGTGTCAGAAGCGCCGCGTCCGAGTCATAGGTATCGTAGAGAACCTTGATGCCCGTCTGGCGCGTGAAATCCTCGAGCACTCGTGGATCGACGTAATCGTTCCACCCGAAGACATCGACGACCGGCGCGGCGGCGGCCAGTGCGAGCGTGCCGCTCAAGGATATAAACGAGAGAACCAGCAGGGTGAGACGTCGCATCTTCGGGAGCTTCGCAAAACACGGATGATCTGGTCTCGCGGCCCGGCACGGCGGTTGTCAAGTCTCGCCATGCCGGCGTCTTCGCGGCAGGGAAGCGGCTTTTATGGATGAACTGCCGGAGTTTCGCAGCCTTCTGGTGATCGGCGGAGCGCGCTCGGGGAAAAGCCGCTTCGCGCAGAAATACGCCGAACGATCCGGCAAGAACCGGGTGTTGGTCGCCACGGCGCAAGCCGGCGACGCGGAGATGGCGGCGCGCATCGCGGCGCACCGGCAGACGCGCGGCGACGGCTGGCGGGTCATCGAGGAACCCTTGGCGCTCGTGCCTACCCTGCAACGCGCCGCGGCGGCGGATACAATTCTGCTCGTCGATTGCCTGACTCTTTGGCTGAGCAATCTGATGCATCATGGGGAGGATCCGGAGGCGCAAAGCGAATTGCTTGCCGCGGCGATCCGGCAGCTTGCCGGACCCGCCATTTTCGTCTCGAACGAGGTCGGGCTCGGAATCGTCCCCGACACGGAGCTCGGCCGCCGGTTTCGCGACGCGCAGGGGCGCCTTAACCAGAGCGTGGCTGCTGTCTGCGATACCGTTTTGCTCGTCGCCGCTGGGTTGCCTTTGCTGCTCAAACCAGCCCCGCAGAATAGCTCGGGATTCTAGTCGTGCGGCCGAATACGATTGCACCTGCAAGGGCCAGCGGATAAGACCAGCCCGGATGTAAAATCAGAATTCAGCCGGAAATTATCTGTGAATAGTCATCTCTCCCCGCATCTTCGCCAGCTCGAAGCCGAGGCCATTTTCATTATCCGTGAAGTTGCGGCTGAATTCGCGCGTCCGGTCCTCCTCTATTCGATCGGCAAAGATTCGGGCGTGATGCTGCATCTCGCCCAGAAGGCATTCTATCCAGGAAAGTTGCCCTTTCCGCTGTTGCACATCGATACTACTTGGAAATTCAAGGAGATGATCGCGTTCCGCGATGCCACGGCGGCGCGTCTCGGCCTCGATCTCATCGTCTATACCAACCAAGAGGGCCTGCGCCGTGGTATTTCCCCCATCGCCTCTGGATCGGCGCTGCATACGCAAGTGATGAAGACCGAGGCTTTGCGCCAGGCGCTCGACAAATATCGCTTCGACGCGGCCTTCGGCGGCGCACGGCGCGACGAGGAAAAGAGCCGCGCCAAGGAGCGGATTTTTTCGCATCGCTCCGC
>JASHUD010000162.1 GCA_030040215.1 Methylovirgula sp. | reverse complement strand
GGCGCGGCAGGCGCCGCAGGCGCGACAGGTGCCGCGGCGGTGCGCACGATTTTCGCGTCCTTGTGCAATTGCTCGATGAGTTCGGCCTGCGCCTGCTGGACAACGAAAGCCTGGACCTGCCCCTTCACTTGATCGAAAGGCGGAAAGGTCGTCTGCCGTTTGCCCTCGACCTTGATGATGTGCCAGCCGAACTGCGTTTTGATCGGGTCCGAGACGTCGCCTGGATTGAGTTTGAAAGCCGCGTCGGCGAACTCCGGGATCATCCGGTCTTTGGTAAACCAGCCGAGATCGCCGCCGTCATCGGCGGCATCCTTCGAGACTTCCCTGGCGACTTTGGCGAAATCCTCGCCGGCTTTGATCCGCTTCAGCGCCGCCTCCGCCTCGGCCTGCGTGTCGACGAGAATGTGGCGAGCGTGAATTTCCGTCTGGGGTTTTTGCTCCTTGGCCGCCGCATCATAGGCCTGCTGCAGCTTTTCCGGCGTAATGGCGTCCTTTGCGACTTTGCCGAGTAACGCTTCCGCCAAGACCTTGCCGCGGTAATAGGCAAGCCGTTTGGCGAAGTCCGGATCCTGATCGAGCTTGTCGGCTTCAGCCTTTTGCGCGACGAGCTCGCTGTCGATCAGATAATCGAGCAGGTAAGCGTCGCGCGCTTTGCCCTGCAACTGCTGCGGGACGCTCGATCCGAGGTCCTCGGCGGCGATTTTGAGATCGGCGTCGGTGATTTCTGTGCCGTTCACCGTGGCGAGCACCTCCGCCGCCGCAGGCGCGGCGACGAACAGCGCGGATAGGCAGATGAGGGCTAGGCCGAGCGCCTTTTTTGCTGTCGTCATGCTGCGGGTCTCCTTAGGTCGGGGGCGGTTGACGAGCTTCCATGGCCTTGCTCCGCCGCTTGGCGCACTTTGCTTCGATTGACAAGGCCAACCCCCCCTCTTATCTCTCAAAATATCCATGGGCGGCTGATTTTTCTGCAAAATCGGCCGCGGCTCGGGGGGTGTTTTGGGGCGAAGCGGAGCGCGGTGCCGGCGTCCGAACTTGTCCGGAATCAGGTAGTTGGAGCCACGGCATCGCGCGGCGAGGGGTTTTTCCGAAATGCGCTTGGCCGAATCTTCGCGGCCCCACTCATTGCACGTTCCTGGCTAACGATGCGCAACGAGGCAGGTTGCGATTTGCCGGCTTCGGGTAGCGCGCCGCAGCTAGATCCGAGCCGCCGCCGGTCGCGAAAGGTTTGTTGATGTTCACCACCGTCGCAATGAAGATTTTCGGCTCGGCCAACGATCGTCGGCTGAAGACGTATCGGCCGAAGGTCTACGCCATCAACGCGCTCGAGCCGGAGATCGCCAAGCTGACGGATGCCGAACTGCGCGCCCAGACCGACAAGTTCCGTGCCCGGCTCGATGCTGGCGAGGATCTCGACGCGCTTCTCGTGCCCGCCTTCGCGACCGTGCGCGAAGCCGCCAAGCGGGTGCTCGGTCAGCGCCACTTCGATGTCCAGCTCATCGGCGGCATGGTGCTGCACGAAGGCGCGATCGCCGAAATGCGCACCGGCGAAGGCAAGACGCTGGTGGCGACGCTCGCCGCCTATCTCAACGCATTGCCGCGCACCGGCGTGCATATCGTCACGGTCAACGACTACCTCGCCCGCCGCGACGCCGAATGGATGGGCCGCATCTATAATTTCCTCGGCCTGACGGTCGGCACCATCGTGCATGGCAAGGACGACGACCAGAGGCACGAAGCCTATGCCGCCGACATCACCTATGGCACCAACAACGAGTTCGGCTTCGACTATCTGCGCGACAATATGAAATACGAGCTCGCCCAGATGGTGCAGCGCGGGCATAAGTTCGTGATCGTCGACGAGGTGGATTCGATCTTGATCGACGAGGCGCGCACGCCGCTGATCATTTCAGGTCCTTCCGACGATAAGTCGGACCTCTACAATTCCGTCGACAAACTCGTTCCGCGGCTCAACGCGGAAGATTACGAACTCGATGAGAAGCAGCGCACGGTGAACCTTACGGAAATAGGCAACGAGCATATGGAGCGGCTCCTCGCCGAGGCCGGCCTGCTGAACGATGCGCCTCTCTACGACGCCGTCAACGTGACGATCGTGCACCACGTCAATCAGGCGTTGCGCGCCCACAAATTGTTTCAGCGCGACAAGGACTACATCGTCCGCAACGGCGAAGTGGTGATCATCGACGAGTTCACTGGCCGGATGATGCCCGGGCGGCGCTATTCGGACGGCCTGCATCAGGCGCTCGAAGCCAAAGAGCGGGTGACGGTGCAGCCTGAGAACGCCACGCTCGCTTCGATCACCTTCCAAAATTATTTCCGGCTCTACGGCAAGCTCGCCGGCATGACCGGCACGGCGGCGACGGAGGCCAACGAATTCGCCGAGATCTACAAGCTCGACGTCGTCGAGATCCCGACCAATCAGCCGGTGCGGCGCACCGACGAAGACGACGAGGTCTATCGCACCTACGAAGAAAAGCTCGAGGCGATTGCCCAGGAGATCGACGCCGCCAACGCGAAATTGCAGCCGATGCTGGTCGGCACGACCTCGATCGAGAAGTCCGAGCAGCTTGCCGAATATCTGACGAAGCGCGGCTATCGGCACATCGACATCACCGAGCCGACCGCTTTGCAAGAGCTCTATGCCGCGGCGCGCTCCGGCAAACCGTCGCGGCTCTTCGCGGTGCTCAACGCGCGATTCCACGAGCAGGAGGCCTATATCGTCGCCGAAGCAGGCGTGCCGGGCGCCATCACGGTCGCCACCAACATGGCCGGCCGCGGCACCGACATCCAGCTTGGCGGCAACGTCGAGATGCGCGTCGCACAGGAATGCGCCAGCTTGCCGGAAGGCCCGGACCGCGACGCCAAGGAGGTCGAAATCCGCGCCGAAGTCGCGGAGTTCCACAAGCTCGCGGTCAAGGCCGGCGGCCTCTACATCATCGGCACCGAACGCCACGAAAGCCGGCGTATCGACAATCAGCTGCGCGGCCGCTCCGGCCGCCAGGGCGATCCGGGCCGCTCGAAGTTCTTCCTGTCGTTGAAGGACGACCTGATGCGCATTTTCGGATCGGACCGGATGGACTCGATGCTCGTCAAGCTCGGCCTCAAGGAGGGCGAGGCGATCGTCCACCCGTGGATCAACAAGGCGCTCGAAAAGGCCCAGCAGAAGGTCGAAGCGCGCAACTTCGACATCCGCAAGAACATTCTCAAATACGACAACGTGATGAACGACCAGCGCAAGGTCGTCTTCGAGCAACGTCGCGATATGATGGCGCAGAATTCGCTCGAAGAGATGATCACCGACATGCGACAAGGGGTCGTCGACGATATCGTCGCCAAATACGCGCCGCCGGATGTCTATCCCGAGGCGTGGGATATCGCGGCGCTGACGCAGGCCGCGCAGGCCAGTTTCAACGTCACCCTGCCTTTCGCCGAATGGTCGCAAGAAGAGGGCATCACCGACGAAGAGTTACGCGAACGCATTCAGAAGGCGGCGGACGAAGCCTATGCGGCGCGCGTCGAGAAGAACGGCGCCGATCTCATGCGCTATGTCGAAAAGCAGATCGTGCTGCAGTCACTCGATCATTTGTGGCGCGAACATCTCGTAACGCTCGATTATCTGCGCCAGGTCATTGGCTGGCGCGGCATGGCGCAGCGTGACCCCTTGAACGAATACAAGTCGGAAGCATTCGAACTTTTCAACGAACTCATCACCCATCTGCGCGAGACGACGACGGTGCAATTGAGCCGCGTCGAAATCACTTATGAACAGGCGGAGCCTGCGCCGCCGCTGCAGACCGCGAATTTCGAGGCGCTGAACAATTCCGCCAGACTCATCGAGGCGCTGACGCCCGCCGCCGCGCCCGCCTCGTCTCCCGAAGGCTTCGCGCCGGACGCACAGGTTGCGGCGCCGGCGGCCCAGCCGGAGCGGCGTGCGCCGCGCGTTGCCAGCGATCCTTCCACCTGGGGCAAGGTCGGGCGCAACGAGCCCTGTCCGTGTGGCTCCGGCAAGAAATACAAACATTGCCACGGCGCGATCGGGTAACGCGGTTCCTTAGGTCCGGTCGCTGCCTTTTGGCTCGCCGGTTGCGGCGAGGATAATGCCCTCGAAGGCACCGGCAGCGAAACCATAGTCGAGCTCGACCGTTGGACTATGGCACGGATTTAGCACCCTGCCATAAACCCAGGCGGACGGAGCCATGATACGCATCTTTGTCGGATCCGAGCTCGACTTCGAGTTTCCGCAGCCGACGCCGATGATCGCGCTGCTGAACGTGCATTTCTCGCGATTTTCGGATCTCGAACGCCCGGATCATCTGGCGACGACGCCGTCCGTGCCGATCGAGGACTACCGCGACGGTTTCGGCAACTGGTGCAGCCGGCTTGTCGCGCCGGCCGGCGCCTTCACCTTGCGCACCGGCACGATC
>JASHUD010000161.1 GCA_030040215.1 Methylovirgula sp. | reverse complement strand
TTTCTGGCCATCGCCGGCTGCTTTGCCATCGCGGGCCTCATGGTGCCGCTGATGCGGAAAATCGCGCCGCCGCAGGCCCCCGCAGGGCATTGAGCGTGCTATAAGCTCCCGCATGGCAAAGAAGCCGAAAGAAGCGCCGAGCCTCGGCCGCGACGTCGCCCTCCCCGCTTCGCCCGACGAAGCGCGGCTCGATCGTGTGCCCAATCCGCACTTCGATGCGGATTATATCGCCCGCTTCACGGCACCCGAGTTCACCTGCCTCTGCCCGGTGACCGGTCAGCCGGACTTCGCGCACCTCGTCATCGATTACGTGCCCAACCGCTGGCTCGTCGAATCGAAGTCGCTCAAACTTTATCTTGGCTCGTTCCGCAACCACGGCGCCTTCCACGAGGATTGCACCGTGCGCATCGGCAAGGATCTGGTGGCGCTTTTGAAGCCGCGTTGGCTGCGGATCGGCGGGTATTTCTATCCGCGCGGCGGCATGCCGATCGATGTCTTTTGGCAGACCGGCAAGTTGCCAGCCGGATGTTGGGCGCCGGATCAGGGCGTTCGGCACTATCGCGGCCGCGGCTAAAGCCTTTATCGATTGTACGGTATGTCGCCGATACTATCCATCAGCAGCTTCAAACTATTGCGCTCGCGCCAGTCGGGGTCCCCAATGGTCCATCCCAGAGGGGCCAGAGGTTGATTGAATGTTGCATAAGCGGGCGGCGGCGGCGGGTAGCCATAAGGACCGCCGTAGGCGTAGTGACGGTGGTGGTAGATGTGGTGATGGTAATGATGGTGCAGATGCACGACATGCCGGTGCGCCGCCTCGGCCGGGAAAGCGAGCAGAGATCCAAGCGTGATGACGGACGCTAGCGTAATGAAAAGTTTCATCGAATCACCCTCGGTTCATCCATAGAATGACGCATGGGCTATAACGTTCCTTTAGCACGGTCTCATGCGCAAGGCATGGTTTCCGCTTGGCCCAGAATTTCTACGATCAATCCGGCCGCGCCTTGCTGATGTGGTCGTAAGCCTTCCATTCCACAAGCGCTTCCGCCGCCGCTACACCAGACGGCTCTGCTCGACCGCCGCGGCGATGAAGCTCGCAAAGAGCGGATGCGGCTCGAACGGCCGCGACTTCAATTCGGGATGATATTGCACGCCGATGAACCAAGGATGGCTGGCAAGCTCGATCGTCTCGGGCAGAAGCCCGTCCGGCGATGTGCCGGCGAAGATCAGTCCCTTGTCTTCGAGCTGTTCGCGATAGGTCATGTTGACCTCATAGCGATGCCGGTGGCGCTCGGAAATTTCCGTTGCGTTGTAGATGTCGGCGATCTTCGATCCGTCCTTCAGATGCGCGGCATAGGCGCCAAGCCGCATCGTGCCGCCGAGATCGCCTTCCGCGGCGCGCACTTGCAGTTCGTTGTCGCGCATCCATTCGGTCATGAGGCCGACCACGGGATGTTTGGTCGGCCCGAACTCCGTCGAGCTGGCGTCGGCGATTCCAGCCAGCGAACGGCTCGCCTCGATGACCGCCATCTGCATGCCGAAGCAAATGCCGAAATACGGTACGTTGCGTTCGCGCGCGAACCGGGCCGCGAGAATCTTGCCCTCCGCGCCGCGCTGCCCGAACCCGCCCGGCACGAGAATGCCGTCGACGCCTTCGAGTCGCGGCGCCGGATCGCTGTCCTCGAACGCTTCCGACTCGATCCAATCGAGCCGCACCTTGACGCGATTGGCCATGCCGCCGTGCGCGAGCGCCTCGATCAACGACTTGTAGGCGTCCTTCATGCCCGTATATTTGCCGACGATGGCGATCGTCACCTCGCCTTCCGAATTGCGCATTCGTTCGGTGATCGCATTCCAGCGGCCCATATCGGGTTTCGGCGCCGGTTCGATGCCGAAGGCGGCGAGCACCTCCTGATCGAGCCCCGCCGCGTGGTAGGCGCGCGGCACGTCATAGACCGAGGCGACGTCGCGCGCTTCGATCACCGCGCTTTCCCGCACGTTGCAGAAAAGCGCGATCTTGCGGCGTTCGTCGCGGGAAATCTCGCGGTCGGTGCGGCACAGGATGACCTGCGGCTGGACGCCGATCGAGCGCAGTTCCTTGACCGAATGCTGCGTCGGCTTCGTCTTCAATTCGCCGGCGCTCGGAATATACGGCATCAAGGTCAGGTGAACATAAACCGCGTGGCCGCGCGGCAGGTCGTTGCCGAGCTGGCGGATCGCTTCCAGGAACGGCAGGCCCTCGATGTCGCCGACCGTTCCGCCGATCTCGACGAGAACGAAATCGAAGCCTTCGTTGCCGTTGAGGATGAACTCTTTGATCTCGTTCGTCACATGCGGGATTACCTGCACGGTCGCGCCGAGATAGTCGCCGCGCCGCTCCTTGCCGATGATTTCTTGGTAAATGCGCCCGGTCGTGATGTTGTCGTCGCGCGTCGCCGGACGGCCGGTGAACCGCTCGTAATGGCCGAGGTCGAGATCGGTCTCCGCCCCGTCGTCGGTGACGAAGACCTCGCCGTGCTGATAGGGACTCATCGTCCCCGGATCGACGTTGAGATAAGGGTCGAGCTTGCGCAACCGGACCGTGTAGCCGCGCGCCTGGAGAAGCGCGCCGAGCGCCGCCGAAGCAAGCCCCTTACCGAGGGAGGAAACCACGCCGCCGGTGATGAAAATATACCGCGCCATGGGCCTTCGCGTTTATCCTGTTTCGCGCGGTTTGGGGAGCCTAAATATCCGTCTTTTTCTCCGAAACCACGCCCGTCCGAGCGACAGCTTGGCGCGATTTTCTGTTGAGAACGTCTATTGCGAACGCGGCGCTTGCGGCGCCCCCGGAGGTCCCGATTCGCCGTGCGTCGGTTGCTCCTGCTGGCGCTGTTGCTGGAACTTCTGCAGCTGCTCCATCAAACTGCCTTGCCCCGCCGGAATGGCCGGGCCGGCCGGCGCACTGCTCGAGGGCGGCGGCACGTTCTCCAGAATCGATCTCGGCGCCCGCGTTATGTTGGCCAAAATGGTCAAAGCGAGGCTCGTTGCGAAGAACACGGCGGCGAGAATTGCGGTAGCCCGGGTCAGCGCATTGGCCTGGCCGCGCCCGGTCATGAAACCGCCCCCGCCCGTGCCCAGGAAAGCGCCGCCTTCGGAACGCTGCAGCAGTACCGTCGCGACGAGCGCGACGATGGCCATGATGTGGATGACGATGAGAACGGTCTGCATCAAAACCTCTGGCGGCCTCTTACACTGGCCGATGCCGCCTGACTAGGGCGCATTCGAGGCGCGATACACGCCCGCAATTGCCATGAATTCGGGGGCCTTCAGACTCGCTCCGCCGACCAGCGCTCCGTCCACTTCGTCGATGGCCAGCAGTTCTGCGGCGTTTTCTGGCTTCACCGAGCCGCCGTAGAGGATCCGCAGCCTTTTGCCGCGGCCCGGAAAATGCCGCTCCAGCTGGCCGCGCAAGAAGCCATGCATTGCCGCAATATCGGCCGCCGTCGGGGTCAGGCCCGTGCCGATCGCCCAGACCGGCTCGTAGGCGATGACGAGATGCGCCGCCTCGTTCGGCAGCGACGCTCCGAGTTGCGCGGCGACGCGCTCCAAAGCCGCGCCGCTGGCGCGCTCGGCCTGCGTCTCCCCGACGCAGAGAATCACGCCGAGTCCGGCGCGCAGCACAGCGCGGCCCTTGGCGCGCACCAAGGCATCGCTCTCCGCATGGCTCGCACGCCGCTCGGAATGTCCGACGATCACATAGGAAGCGCCGGCGTCCTTGAGCATTGCCGCGGAAATATCGCCGGTATGGGCACCCTCTTCCGAGGGGTCGCAGTCTTGGGCACCGAGCTTCACCGGCGAGCCGGCGCAAACGCGTCCCGCATCCATGAGCAAGGTGACAGGCGGGCAGACTACAATCTCGGCCTCCCCTCCCTCTCCGGCCAGGACGGCAGTGCGGATTGCGGCGACTTCGATGAGATCCGCGGCACGGCCGTTCATCTTCCAGTTCCCGGCAACCAGCGGCCTTCGTTTATCCGGCATGCAAAACCTCAATCAGCGCGCCCAAGATCCCGCTCCTCCGGCAACGCTGCGCCGCAGGAACGGCCGGATTCCTTGCAGGCCGGCCAAGCCGTTGCAAGCGCCTGGGCCGCTCCCTATAGTCCGCGGCGCCAAACTCCCCCGGCATTCGGAGATTTTTCAATATGCTCGACGCTTTGCGCGCCTCCAGCCAGACTTTGATCGGGCGCGCCATCATGGCCATCGTGATGGGTTTTCTTATCATTGCTTTCGGCTTTTGGGGGATTGCCGACATTTTCCGTGGCTTTGGCGCAAACCGGCTCGCCCGCGTCGGTTCGGTCGAGATCACGACCGAAGCCTATCGCAACGCCTACCAGAACGAATTGCTGCGCTTGCAAGAGCAGCAGCGGCGGGCGATCAGCGCCGACGAAGCGCATCAAATGGGACTCGATCGGCAGGTTTTGGGTCGGCTTCTCAGCGACGCGGTGCTCGATCAGGAAGCGCATCGGCTCGGTCTCGCCATGTCCGACCAGTCGCTCGCCGATCGTGTTTTCCTGGACGATACCTTCAAGGGGGCGGACGGTCGATTCGACCGCAGCCTCTTCGAGGAGCGGCTGCGCGACGCCGGCATCACCGAAAGTCGCTTTGTCGCCGAGGAGCGCGGTTCCTACCTACGCAACGAAATCATCGCCGCGCTCGACACCAATCTCGCTCCGCCCAAAGCCATGCTCGACCTCATCAATCGCTATTACAACGAGACCCGCAGCATCGACTATTTCTTGCTTCCCAAGACGGCCGCCGGCACGATTCCTACGCCGCGCGACGCCGATCTCAAGGCCTATTACGGGGCGCACCGCAACGCCTACCGCACCCCCGAATATCGCAAGATCAGCGTCTTGGTCGTGACACCCGCGATTCTCGCCGATCGGCTCCTCAAGACTCATCCGATCAGCGATGCGGAGATCGAGAAGCGCTACGACGAAGTGAAGGCGAAGCGCTATACGCAGCCAGAACACCGCGATGTCGAGCAAATCGTGTTTTCGGACGAAGCCTCGGCAAATGCCGCGTCGGCCAAGCTCTCCGGCGGCGAAAGTTTCGACGCGCTCGTCGCGGAGCGCAAGCTGACGCCAAAGGACGTCAATCTCGGCATGGTGACGAAGGCCGACCTCGCCGACAATGCGATCGCCAATGCAGCCTTCGCGCTGCCGGCCGGCGACGTATCGAAGCCGGTGAAAACGCAATTCGGTTGGGCGATCGTGCGTGCCGTAACGGTGATCCCGCCGATTGTCGAGCCGCTCAGCGTGGTGAAATCCGCGCTAGTCGAGGAGATGGCGCTCGCCCGCGCCGGCGGCGAGATGAACAAGATTCACGATGAAATCGAAGATCAGCGCGCTAACGGCAAATCGGTCGCCGACGCGGCCAAGAGCGTCGGGCTTGCGGCGCGCACCGTGGACGCCATCGATGCGCAAGGCCGCGACAAGAACGGCAAGCCGGTCGCCGATCTCGATGATCCGGCCGCGCTTTCCAAGGCCGTATTTGCCTCCGACATTGGCGTCGACAACGAACCGATCAGCACGCGCGACGGCGGGACGATCTGGTTCGACGTGCTCGGCATCGAGCCGGCGCGTTTGCAGAGTTCCGATGAGGTAAAGCAAAAGCTCGTGCAGGCCTGGACGGACGCGGAAA
>JASHUD010000160.1 GCA_030040215.1 Methylovirgula sp. | reverse complement strand
CTCGCGGAAAATGCCCTCGCGCTGCATCTTTTTCTTCAGCGCCTTGAGGGCCTGGTCAACATTGTTGTCGCGAACCAGAACTTGCACGCAGCCATCCTTTTGAGTCTGGCCGCGAGCGCGGCCGGAGAGGCGAAAATCGCCGCCGATCGGAACGCAGGCGCTTAGCAGAGCCGATCAAATTTGTCCAGGCAAGCGCGCGCTTGCACGCGGCGCTTCTCAAGCTTGGTACTTCGAGAAGATCCGCGTCACGTGTCCCATCTTGCGCCCCGGCCGCGCCGGCGTCTTCCCATAGAGATGCACGCAGGCGCCTGGTTCGGCCAAAAGCGCCGCGAACGTATGAACCTCGTCGCCGAGCAGATTGTGCATCCTCACCATCGCCCCGTGCCGCGCCGTGGAACCGAGCGGCCAGCCGGCGATCGCCCGGATATGTTGCTCGAACTGCGAGCAGACGGCGCCGTCGAGCGTCCAATGGCCGGAATTATGGACGCGCGGCGCAATCTCGTTGACCACGATCTTTTGTCCGGTCGCGCTTTCCTCGACCACGAACATTTCGACCCCGATGACGCCGACATACTCGAGCGCCTCGGCAATCTTTCGGGCGGCGGCGACGGCCGCGGCGGCGCAGGCGGGATCGACGGCGGCCGGCGCCCGGCTCGTGCTCAGGATGTGGTTCACGTGCACGTTTTCGGTCGCGTCATAGGCGGCGAAACTGCCGTCGAGCGTGCGTGCCGCGATGACCGAGATTTCCTTCGCGAAGGGAACTACCGATTCCAGAATGGCGGGGGCGCCGCCCAAACTGCGGAAGCTCGCGGCGAGATCCGATCCTTCACGGATGGCGATTTGCCCTTTGCCGTCGTAGCCGAAGCGCCGCGTTTTCAAGATCGACGGGCGGCCAAGCTTGGCGACGGCGCGGATCAAGGCGCCGGCATCTTCGACCGACACGAAGGCCGCGGTCTCGATGCCGAGCGAGGCGAGAAATTCCTTTTCGGCGAGCCGGTCCTGGCTTGCTTCGAGCGCCGCGGGGCCGGGACGCACCGGACAAAGTTGGGCGAGCACCGCGACGCTGCCGGCCGGCACGTTTTCAAATTCGTACGTTGCCACGTCGACGTTCTCGGCAAAATCGGCCAGCGCATCGGCGTCGTCGAAGGAGCCGACGGTATGGACGGCCGCGACGTCGAAAGCGGGGCTGTCGGCTTCCGGCGCATAGACGTGCGTCTTGAGCCCAAGCCTCGCGGCGGCCATCGCCAGCATCCGCCCGAGCTGGCCGCCGCCTAGAATGCCGATGGTGGCGCCCGGCTGGAGGTGCGGCATTCCCTCAATCCTCGGGGCGTTCGGCAACCGCCGCGGTCTGCTCCGCGCGCCACGCGGCGAGCCGCTTTGCCAAAGCCGCATCGCTCAGCGCCAGCATCGCGGCGGCAAGCAGCGCCGCGTTGATCGCGCCGGCCTTGCCGATCGCCAACGTGCCGACCGGCACGCCGGCCGGCATCTGCACGATGGAATAGAGCGAATCCTGTCCGGAGAGCGCCTTGGTCTCGATCGGCACGCCGAGGACCGGCAGATTGGTCATCGCGGCGGTCATGCCGGGCAGATGCGCGGCGCCGCCCGCCCCCGCGATGATGATTTTGAACCCCGCCGCCTCGGCACTTTTGGCGAATTTCATCAGCCGATCGGGGGTGCGATGCGCGGAGACGATTTTCGTTTCATGGCCGACCTTCAGGCGGTCGAGTGTTTCGGCCGCGTGGCGCATGGTCGCCCAGTCCGATTGGCTGCCCATGAGGATGGCGACGGGCGCGGACATAGACGATTCCTTGGACAATTCCTTGTGGGCTTGGCGAAGGCAGCGGCATAGACGAAGGGGCAAAACGGCGCAAGCCGGAGAGAGGCGCGCCGCCGGACGATATTTCGCACCCTGCGCAGGCGCTTTTCGTTGGGCGCGCCGCCAACCTGCGCTATTTCTCGGAAAGCCGGCGGAGCACGTCGGCCGGCGTTTTCCTCGAAATGGATCTGTGCATGGCTTCTCATCCTTCCGCAGCCGCTTCCGGTCAATTCGAGATCGGCGGCGAGATCAAGATCAATCGGCTCGGCTTCGGCGCCATGCGGATCACCGGCAAAGGCATCTGGGGCGATCCCGCCGACCCGAAAGAGGCGCGCGCCACGCTGAAACTCGTCCCCGAACTCGGCGTCGATTTCATCGATACGGCCGACAGCTACGGCCCGTTCGTGAGCGAGGACTTGATCCGCGAAGTCCTCTATCCCTATAGCGGCCTCACCATCGCCACGAAGGGCGGCTTCGTGCGCACCGGTCCGGAGATTTGGCGCCCGCTCGGGCGCCCGGAATACCTGCGCCAATGCGTGATGATGAGCCTGCGCCGCTTGAAGCTCGAGCGCATCGATCTGTGGCAATTGCATCGCATCGATCCCGCCGTCCCGCGCGACGAGCAATTCGGGGTCATCGCGGCGATGCGCAAGGAAGGATTGATTCATCACGCCGGACTGAGCGAGGTCGGGGTCGACGACATCGAGGCGGCGCGCAAATATTTCCCGGTCGCGACCGTCCAGAACCGCTACAATCTCGTCAACCGCGCCAGCGAAGACGTGCTCGTCCATTGCGAGCGGCACAACATCGGCTTCATTCCCTGGGCGCCGCTCGCGGCCGGCGCGCTGGCGCGGCCGGATTCGGCCCTGGTCAAGATCGCCAAGGCGCTGAATGCGAGCCCTGGACAGGTGGCGCTTGCCTGGACGTT
>JASHUD010000020.1 GCA_030040215.1 Methylovirgula sp. | reverse complement strand
CTCTTTCACACCGAGAATTTGCGCACACTGTTCTTGAGTTAGACCATCGATCCGACGCCATTTCCTCAGAAGGCTTGCGACATTCTTGTCACTAGTAGACTGCTCGTCGAGCAAGTCTGCAAATTCTGATTTGTCGTCCTTCATGTGCAGTCCCTTAATTTCGCGACGAAATGAAGTATCGCGACCGGCTACGGTTCCCCGGCGAGTTTACCCCTTCATCCATACGCCTTCACCGCCTTCGCAATCGCCGGTTCCGCTTTCTTGAGATCTTCGGCGACCATGGCCGGTACCGCTTCGACGCCGGCATTGAGCGCCAAGAACCAGGGCTCGGCAAATCCCGGGATTTCGGATGCGTCCTTCAAATCGACGATGACGACGGCGGTGCGCCTTCCGCCTTCGGCGATGAAATAGGCGGCTTCGGGTTTCTGCTGCCCGAGGATCTTTTGGATGATTTTGAGACCGTTCTTTTTTGCGGCCGCGTTGCCCGCCTCGACCGGGATCGAAATTTTGACCAAGAATCGCATGGCCTTCTCCTCCCATTGTCCAACATTGTCCTTCCGACGTTCTGTCGAACTGGCCGGCGATAGGATGCGCTCTTTGCGCTTCCTCGACAAGGCGAAGCGCGGCGCGCTTTCGCTCGCTTGCCGAGCGGCGAATCTCTCGCCTGGAATTGCCAGCCGATCGGACCTGACGTAGAGAGAAATCGCCGCTCGCACGCAACAATCCAGAAACGGATCCATGGCCGAAACCGGAGACATCCGCCACGATTGGACGATCGACGAGATCGTCGGCGTGCATGACCAGCCTCTGCTCGACCTCGTCGGCGCGGCGAACCGCGTTCACCGCCAATATCAGCCGCCGAATTACGTGCAGAAGGCGAGTCTGCTTTCCATCAAGACCGGCGGTTGCCCGGAGGATTGCGCTTATTGCCCGCAATCGGCGCATTACGAAGTCAATGTCGGCCGATCGCCGCTGATGCCCACGGCGGAAGTGCTGGCCCTCGCAACGCGCGCTCGCGCCGCCGGCGCCGACCGTTTCTGCATGGGCGCCGCCTGGCGGCAGGTGCGCGACGGCGATGAGTTCGACGCGCTTCTCGACATGGTGCGCGGCGTCGACGCCCTCGGCATGGAAGCCTGTGCGACGCTCGGCATGTTGACGCAGAGCCAGGCGAACCGGCTGAAGGAGGCGGGGCTCACCGCCTATAACCACAACCTCGACACCGGGCCCGAATTCTACCCAAAGATCATTTCGACGCGCACCTACGAAGATCGGCTCGCGACGTTGCGTGCGGTGCGCGCCGCGGGCATTCAAATGTGCTGCGGCGGAATCATCGGCATGGGAGAGAGCGTGTGCGATCGGGCTTCGATGCTGGCGGTGCTGGCCGGGTTCGATCCGCATCCGGAGAGCGTGCCGATCAATGCGCTCGTCGCCGTGCCGGGCACGCCGCTCGGCGACCGCGAGCCGATCGACTCGATCGAATTCGTGCGGATGATCGCCACGACCCGGATCGTCCTGCCGGCCGCGCGGGTGCGGCTCTCGGCCGGGCGCTCGAATTTGAGCCGCGAGGCGCAGATCCTCTGCATGGTGGTCGGCGCAAACTCGGTCTTCTACGGCGAGAAGCTGCTCACGACGCCGAACGCGACGATGCCCGAAGACGATGCGCTCTTTGCGGCGCTCGCCGCACGCCAAACGCGCGCCGCCTGCGAACCATAAGATCGGCCATTCGGCGGAACCGAGCCGGGCTCGCACTTTGGCGGCGATTTCCTTAAATGAGAACGGCCGGCTGATCCGGTGCGCGACACCGCAACGCTTACGCTTTACGGTTGAAATCGCGGCGATGGGCAGGAGGTGACTTCACGAGCTTCTGCTCCAAGTAGTTCGAAGGCGCGGCGCAAAGAAAGCGCTGTGCTGGCGCGGATTGATTCCCATCAAGATCGCCGGAACTCGGCGCGTGTCTAGTTTGCGGGGCGGAGGCTCCACGGTGGTTCACCGCGACGAAAGTGCCACAATTTCGCAGGCCCGACGGGGCCGGGAAGTTACGATTCCGCCGCTTGGGCTCGGCGGCAATTTGCATTTCCCCGTGGACGCGCTCGGATTCGTCGTTTTCGTGCATGGAAGCGGGTCGAGTCGCTCCAGCCCGCGCAATATGGCGGTCGCGGCGGCGTTGAACGCGGCGGGGTTCGCCACGCTTCTCTTCGATTTGCTGACTCCGGAGGAAGAAGACGACCGCGCCAAAGTTTTCGACATCCGACTTTTGGCCGACCGGCTTATCGACGCCGTTCGCTGGATTGGCGAAAACCCCGAAATTTCGAAGTTGCCGCTCGGCTTTTTCGGCGCGAGCACGGGAGCGGCGGCGGCGCTCGTGGCGGCGGCGCGACTTGAGGAACGGATCGGCGCCGTCGTTTCGCGCGGCGGCCGTCCCGATCTCGCCGGCGAGGCTCTCGCCCAGGTCCGCGCTCCAACTTTGCTCATCGTCGGAGGGGACGACGACGCGGTCGTTGCCCTGAACGAGCAGGCATTGGTAAAGCTCAACGGTCCAAAGGCGTTACGGATTGTGCCGCGCGCGACGCATCTTTTTCCGGAGCCGGGTGCGCTTGAAACCGTCAGCCGCTACGCAATCGAGTGGTTCTCGCGTTATCTCGATCGCGCCGGAGCCGGTCAAAGCCGCAGCAGTTAGGAACGTGCATGTTTCACAACCGCGCCGACGCCGGACGACGTCTTGCAAGGGCGTTGATTGGCACCAAGGAGCAGCACCCGGTGATACTTGCGTTGCCGCGCGGCGGCGTGCCGGTCGCCGCCGAGGCCGCGCGCGCGCTCAATGCGCCGCTCGATCTGATTCTGGTACGCAAGATCGGCGTGCCGTTCCATCCCGAGCTTGCCATGGGAGCGGTGGTGGACGGCTCCGCGCCGCTCGTGGTGCGCAACGAGGAAATCGTCAAGCTCGCGAGGGTTTCCGACGCGGATTTCGCCGCCGTTCGCGATCACGAGCTTGGCGAAATCAAGCGGCAGCGGATGCGCTACGTCGGAAAGCGTTTGCATCCCGATTTGCAAGGTCGAACGGTGATCGTCGTCGACGACG
>JASHUD010000159.1 GCA_030040215.1 Methylovirgula sp. | reverse complement strand
ATCGAAAGAATCTTGGCCACGTCTTGCGGATCGAGCGCCAGGAATTCAGCGTGATCGAAGTTGGGCATCGAAAAGGGATTGTGCGAGAAGTCGATTTTCTGCTCCTCCTCGTTCCACTCGTACATCGGGAAATCGACGATCCAGCAGAACTCAAAGACATCGGTTTCGGAAAGACCAAGCTCGCTGCCGATCTTGAGCCGCGCCGCGCCGGCGAGCCTCGCCGCCTTCGGTTCCTGATCGCAGACGAAGAAGACGGCGTCGCCCGCGCCGACGCCGGATTTCGCGGCGATCGCCTGCTGCGCGGCCGGCGGAAGAAATTTCGCGATCGGGCCTTTGCCAAAAAGAAGATTGCCCGTTGGATTGTGAGCCATTTTGAGGAATTCAATTTCCTCTTCGTGAGTTCTCGGATTTTCGCGCCTAGTTGCAACGGTACCTGAAGGATAGTCTTCGAAAATTACATACCCGAGCCCCGGCGCGCCTTCCCCCTTCGCCCAATCGTTGAGCTTATCGAAGAAAGAGCGCGGTTGCGCCGCGGCGCCCGGCGCTGGGATGGCGCGCACCACGCCGCCCGTTTTGATGATACTCTTGAAAGCGTTGAACGAGACGTCGTCGCGCGAAAATTCCGCCGTCACGTCGGCGATGACGAGCGGGTTGCGCAGATCGGGCTTGTCGGAGCCGTATTTCAGCAGCGCATCGGCGTAGGGAATGCGCGGAAACATCGGCGTGACCGGACGCCCGCCGCCGAATTCCTCGAAGACGCCGCGCAGCACCGGCTCGACCGCGGCGAAAACATCCTCCTGGGTCACGAAACTCATCTCGATGTCGAGCTGATAGAATTCGCCTGGGCTGCGGTCGGCGCGCGCATCCTCGTCGCGAAAACAGGGCGCGATCTGAAAATAGCGATCGAAACCCGCTGCCATGATCAACTGCTTGAACTGCTGCGGCGCCTGTGGCAGCGCATAGAATTTGCCCGGATGAAGACGCGACGGCACGAGGAAATCGCGCGCCCCTTCCGGGCTCGACGCCGTCAGGATCGGCGTCTGGAACTCGAAGAACCCTTGCGCCTTCATGCGGGCGCGCAAACTGTCGATGATCCGCCCGCGCAATAGGATGTTTTCGTGCAGCTTTTCGCGGCGCAAATCGAGGAAGCGATATTTGAGCCGAATCTCCTCGGGATATTGATGTTCGCCGAAAACCGGCAACGGCAGTTCGGCGGCGGGACCGAGCACCTCGATGGCGCGGACGTAGACTTCGACAAGCCCGGTCGGCATTTCCGGATTTTCGGTTCCGGCCGGCCGTTTGCGCACCGTGCCGTCGATCTTCACGACCCATTCGGAGCGCAGTTTCTCGGCGCCCGCGAAGGCCGGCGAATCGGGATCGACGACGCACTGCGTGATCCCGTAATGATCGCGCAGATCGATGAACAGCACGCCGCCGTGATCGCGAATGCGATGGCACCAGCCGGAAAGCCTGACCGCGGCGCCGGCTTCGGTCGCCCTGAGATCGTTGCACGTATGCGTCCGATACCGATGCATGATGGATCGCGAATTTCGCGGCGCGTCCGGCTCGAACCGCCGCCTTAGGATTTGTTCAGAGCATCGAGCGCTTCGCCGAAGCCGTGAAAGGTCATCGGAAAGGAAACTTCCTCGCCGGCGGCATCCCGGAACACGATGCTGCCAATCGAATCGAGGCCATGCCAATGGGCAAGCGTAGCGTCCGTCAATAGCGCATCCGCGAAACAGCCGCCGGGGATGCAGCGCACCCAATCGAGTTCGAGGCCCCATTTGTCTTTGGCGTCGGTGCGGATGTGCACCGAGCTCGGAAACGAGACGTTATTGGGAAGGACGACGATGACGTGCAGGTCGCCGCTGCCGCCCGGCCGTCCGACTGAAATTTTAGCGATGGGCGCGGTGCGATCTTGCGCCTCGATCGTCTGGGAGACCTCGCAGGAATGCGCCGCTCCCTCGCGGCAGCGCAAGGACCAATCGCCGTAATTGGTGGTTTTGATGGCCTCTTCCGGTCTGGCCGGCTTGGCCGCGGCAGGTCTGGGAGCGGCAGGTTTGGCAGAAGGTTTTGCCGGCGCGGCGGTCGGCGGCGCGGAAGGGGCTTGCGATGTGCCCGTTGTATTCTGCGCATGGAGCGGGAGCGGAAACCCGGTCCCGAGGACAAGAACGGCAATTGCGAGACGATGCGACATGGGCCCCGATCGGCGCTGGATGACGAGAGGCGCCTTCCATATACGAGAATTCGGAGGATCGATAGGCCGGCGAAAGCGCTTCCGCCCAGCCCGACTTGGACCCCTCTGGCCGGGCCGAACCCTTTCCTTTATCTAGAGCCCTATGAGCTTGATTACGACGAGTCGCGAGTTGGCTGAGGTGTGCCGCCGCGTCGCCCAACATCCGTTCATCACCGTCGATACCGAATTCCTCAGGGAAACAACCTTCTGGCCCAAGCTCTGCGTCGTGCAAATCGCTTCGCCCGAGGAAGCGGTGGCGGTCGATGCCCTCGCCGAGGGACTGGATCTCGCCCCTTTTTTCGATTTGATGGCTGATCCAAAGCTCGTCAAAGTCTTTCACGCCGCGCGGCAAGATATTGAGATCATTTGGAATCTTGCAAGGATTGTTCCCGCGCCTCTGTTCGACACCCAGGTTGCCGCCATGGTCTGCGGCTTCGGCGAACAGATTTCCTACGGCGAACTCGCCCAATCCATCGCCAAAGTAAGCCTCGATAAATCGTCGCGCTTCACCGATTGGTCGCGCCGGCCGCTCTTGGAGGCGCAAGTCGAATATGCGATCGCCGACGTAACGCATCTGCGCGACATCTACGTCCATTTGCGCGACCGGCTGGAGGCGAGCGGCCGGCTCAGTTGGCTCGACGACGAGATGGCCTTGCTCACGTCGTCTGCGACCTACGAGCAACATCCCGAAAGCGCCTGGGAGCGGTTTCGCAACCGGGTCCGCAAACCGCGCGATCTCGCGGTCCTCATCGAGGTGGCGGCTTGGCGCGAGACCGAGGCGCAGAGCCGCGACGTGCCGCGCGGCCGGGTGCTGAAGGACGATACGCTGATGGAGATCGCTCTCGCCGCGCCGCGCACCGCCGAAGAGCTCGGCAATCTGCGCGCCTTTCCGCGCGGCATGGAGCGTTCGCGCGCCGGCATCGAGATCCTCGGCGCCGTGCATCGCGGCTTGGCGCGCGACCCCAAATCTTTGCCGAAGCTTGTCCGCGAGCGCCGTTCGGTCGGCGGAGGCGCGACCGTCGAACTCTTGAAGGTGCTGCTGCGCCAAGTCGGCGAAACGCACGGCGTCGCGCCTAAAATGATCGCCACGGTCGAGGACCTCGAAGCGATCGCCGCCAACGATCACGCCAATGTCGCGGCGCTCGCCGGCTGGCGGCGCGAGATCTTCGGCGAAAAGGCCCTGGAATTGAAACACGGGCGGCTGGCGCTGACCGTGGAGAACGGCAAAGTGGTCGCGCTCGAATGGCAGGAGATCGAGACGGAAAAAGCGTAAGGCGCTCTGCGTGTGAGTAAGGCCCCGCGTCCTCAGCATTCCATCCGAACGGGCTCAAGAGCCGTCATGCGTTATGATGCCCGCTGCTTCGGAACGCTCGCATTCCTAGCCAATTCACGCAGACGTGCGACGATTTCGTGAAGAGCAACTTGTTTGTGGGGCGATAGGCGCCGGGTCAGTCCGACGGAATCCAGCACCGTCAACGGATTGGTAAGCACGTCGATTGGCGAATGGCCGGAATAAACTTCCACGATGATGGCGAGCAAGCCGGCTACGACCTGCGTTTCGCTCGCCGCGCTCAGATGGAGAGCCCCATCGCGTTCCTCCGCAGCGAGCCAGACCGCGCCACGACAGTTGCGGATGCGGTTTTGATCGACCCGAAGATTCTCCGGCATCGGCGCCAAACGCCGAGCGAAGTCGACCAGATTCTGATAGCGCTCGTCCCAATCTTCAAAAAATCCAAACTCGTCAACGATCCGCTGTTGGGCGTGGGCAACGCTTTCGGCGCGCGGCGCGGAACCTGCGGCGGGGATTTTTCGGTTGATCACGATACTCTCCTCTGACCGGTTCATGGCCCTCATGCCTTGCCGGCGGCCTTCACCAAACGGAGATCTATTTCCGGCCGCAGCTGCGCTGTCGTCGCGAGAGCCGTCAGCAAGGCATCGATGTCGGCCGCGCCGCATGGTTCCCAGCCGCAAGGACATCCCTGGCCGTCGCAGTGGGTATCGGCAATTTCTCGATAGATCGATCCCACTGCCATGGCTGCGAAGCTTAGCACCGTCATCGGTTGGAATCGTGTCGTCCGAAGGACGCCGCAAAATGCCGCAAGGACCGCCCGTCGAATGTGGTCGCGCGCCGCGGCGATCTCTTCTTCGATGTCGTGATCAAGCTGCATGATCGCTTTCCTCGCACATATGCCGCGCGCGACCAGAACAATTGAAGATGCGGTGATATCGACTTGCCAAACCCGACGGCAGGTTACCTACCGCCTACTCCGCCGCCCGAAGCCGCGGGTTGTCGATCGTCTGCACCACCTCGAATCCTTCAAATTGCGGATGGCCAAGCGTACGGGGATTTTCGTCGCCGGCACGCGCATGCGCGGCGCGAAATTGCTCCGAGTTCGTCCAAGCGGTGAATGCCGCTTTGGTCGCCCAAACCGTATGGGAGACATAGAGGATGTGATCCTCGGACTCGGGGCCCTTGAGGAGATTAAACACGACGAAGCCCGCCATTTCGTCGAGGCGCGAAACGCGCGTCAGCCAAACGTCTTCGAAGGCCTTAGCCTGGTCCTTGACGACCTTAAATCTGTTCATCGCGATATACATGGATCTGTCCTCTTTATGAACCCTGAGCGCAACGCCTCTCGTTGGCAAGCCGTCATGATGTTGGCGCCTATCATTTCGACGCGAAGCGCACCGTTATCGAACCCAGCACCTGGATACCCGGGTTTGGCAGAAGATTCAGATACTGGATATAGTCTTTGTTGAGCAAGTTCTTCACCGTGAGATTGGCGCTGATGTCGTCATTATATTTATAAGAACCGAAAAGATCTACCAGCGCATAGCCTGCGGTCGGAACAAGATAAGTGCCAGCTTCGTCTCCGGTCGGGAAATACTGGCTTGCATTCACCAAAGTGAGCCGTGTTCCCACGACCAATTTATTGTCGAGGAAGCGAAGGCCGAGGGTACCGCTGATCCGATCCGGCGGGACAGTATAAAGCGGGAGCGAAGGCGACGTAACGTCCTTGCCGTCGATATGCGTCCCCGAAACGGTGACGTATCCTCCGCCCCAATCATAAGTACCCTCAAGCTCAACGCCGGAAATCTGCGCTTCTCCGACGTTCACATACTGATAGGAGGTGATCGGAAAGCAGAGAAAGGGCTCCGCCGTGCAGATACTGCTGGGCACACCGGGAATAGCGGAAACAAGATACGGGGCACCAACCGGACTGAAATCAATATAGTTCTGCACCTTGTTGAGGTAGGCATCGGCCTTCACGCGCAGCGTGTCGCCCGGACGGATGATATTGTCGTATTTCAGGTTCACACCCCCCTCGACGTCGGTCGCGACTTCCGGACTGAGGTCCGGATTGGGCAGGATGTCAAAGGCCGGGTACGGATGAACGCCGTTGATCAGCGTCTCGGAAAGCGAAGGCGCGCGATAGCCTTGTGCATAGGTCCCATAGATTTCAAATCCACGGATCGGCGTGACGCCGACCGTGATCTTCGGTGACAAATGCGATCCGCCGGATGCGAAACCGCCGCCGGAAAGCGAATAATTGTCGTAACGCAGCGCGCCGAGCACGCGCAGCCAGGTCGAATAATGGATGTCGTCCTGCACGAAGGCGCCGGTCAGCGAACGCTGCCCGCTCGGCGTGAATGCCGATATGTAGCCGCCGGCGTTGTCTTGGGTGGTGACAAAATCCCAGGCTCCGTCTCCGCCGAACGTCACGGCATGGTCCAACATCGCCGTGCTGAAGCGCGCCGTGTCGTGCACGTCGAAACCATAGGTGTGGATCTGATCGTACAAACTGTCGCCCGGCACGACGCCCAGCGCCTCGTAAACCTCCGAATCCGTCGGATCCTGCGCGAAGCTCTGCACCGTCTGATCGTTCCTCGTCGACTGCGAATATCCTTTCAGAGAAAAATCGAGCCACGGAATGTCCGGTCTTTGGACCGTGTAACCGAGAGTAAACTGCGTGGTCTGCGCATCGTTTGCCCACAAGGGTCCCGCGTTGACAACGCTGAGATTATCGAAGGCATAGTTTTGGTACATCGCTGTGCCAGAGATCTGCTGCCCTTCAGCAGGCCGGAAGTTAATTTTGGCCAGCCCGCCGGCGAGCTGGCTTCCTGTGTATGGTACGAGCGCGCCCGAGCCCTCGTCATAAGAGGTCGGATTGCGGAAGACGAATTGGCCGTAAACATCGGCCGCCGGTCCCATGCGCGCCGCACCGCTAAGGCTTTCGACCAAGCCGGCGCCGTTGGAGCCGTAGCCGATATGCTCGAGTGCGCCATAATTCTCGTCGGGCAAAAGAACGTCATTCACACCGCATGTTCGGAAAGAGGCAACGCCGCCGATGGCACCGGATCCATAGATGTTCGAGATCGGCCCGCGCACGATGTCAATTCCGCAGATGAACTCTGGATCGAGATAGAAACTGCCCTGTGCATTGTGTCCTGAGATCTCGTAATCCTGCCGCGCTCCGTCGACGAGGACGTTGACTCGTCCGAAGTCCTGCATGCCGCGGATGTTGATCGACTGCATCGGGTCGCTCAGGGCATCCTGCGTCGTCACGCCCGGGACATCCTGAAGGACCTCCGAGAAGAGTTGCGGCTGGACCGTGCTGAGCTGACTTTCCGTCACCGTGCTGACGCCGCCCATGGCGTCGATCACGCTCTCATCGGTCATCGTCGCCGTTACCGTGATCGTGTCGAGCGGGATTGTGCCGTTTGCACTCGTCTGCCCCGACGAAGCGCCCTGACTCGGCGCCGGCGTATTGGCAGCGCCTTGGCTCTGTCCGGAGCCCGGCTGCGCATTAGAATTGGTCTGTGCGGGCGACGTCGTTTGCGCGGCCTGCCCATAGGCGCCGGAAGCGATCAGCAAAAATGCGCCACTAACCAGCGCGCGCCATATACATGATGACATCGGAGCCCCCGCCCGTTTTCGTTACTGGCTGGCTGGCTCACGCGCGGCGCGCGTCTGGCTTGCTCGCTGACTTCTCGCCAATGCTTGTGGCGTCTTGACTGGCGCTAATATCTGTATGCATAAACGTCAAGAAGAACTTAGCTATATTTACTTTATTCCAGTTACAAACAAGAAGATTGAAGTTGTTCCAATTCTAATCTTGGATTCACATTCGAATCTGACGGTGGGCGCATGGGCGAGGAGAAGAACGCGGGGCCGCGGCCGGCCGAAGACGCGGCGAAACCGCAGGTGCGCGCCATCGATCTGCGCGAACTGCTCGTCGACGCGCGAGAGATCGTCTTGATTCACGCCGGCGAACGATATCGGCTGCGGATCACCGGGAAAAACAAACTCATCTTGACCAAGTGACGGAGCGCCATGCGATCGCCAGCAGCTGGACGGCAATTTCTTGGACACGCGCGCATTCTCGCCGGACGGCTCGCGCCCTTGTTGGCGGCGATCGCGCTGACGTTTGCGGGGGTCGCCGGCGTCTATAGCCCAGTTCGCCAGGCTGCGGCCTCGACCGGCGGCGAGTCGCCGCAGCGCATCGTCGCGATTGGCGGCGCGGTCACCGAAATTCTCTATGCGCTAGGCCTCGGCGGACAGATCGTCGGCGTCGATACGACCAGCCTGTATCCGGTCGAGGCGCTCAAGACGAAAGTCAATATCGGCTATTTCCGCGCCTTCTCGGCGGAAGGCGTCTTGTCGCTGAACCCTTCGATCGTCATTGCTTCGGACGGCGCCGGCCCGCCGGATGCCATCAAACTTCTGAAAGATGCAGGCGTCACATTCGAGACTTTGCCCAACGATTTTTCCGCGCAGGGCGTGGTTCAAAAGATCCAAATCATCGGACGTCTCGTGCGCGCCGACGAAAAGGCCGCGCGGCTTTCAAAGGCTGTGGCCGCGGGCTTTCGCGACCTTAACGCGCGCAGCACCGCCGTGCGCAAGCGGGTCCGCGCTCTCCTGGTGCTCACCTTGCAGAACGGCCGTCCGCTGGTCGCGGGGCGAGGCACCGCGGGCGACGCGATGATCAAACTCGCCGGCGGCGTCAATGTCGCCGATGATTTCACCGGGTACAAACAGATGAACGACGAAGCTATCGTCGCTGCCGCGCCGGATGTGGTTGTCATGATGGAAAGCGGCGGCCATCCTACCGCGAGCGAAGTGTTCTCCTTGCCGGAGTTTGCTTTGACGCCCGCCGCCGCCAGGCATCGGCTCGTCCTAATGGACGGCCTGTCGCTGCTCGGCTTCGGCCCGCGCACGCCGCAGGCGGCAAGCGAGCTGCTCTCGGCGTTCTACCCCGCGAGCGATGCAAAACCCTGATGTTCGCAACTCACATCGAGACTGACTTGCGGAGCCTGGTCGCCGCCCGACGCCGCCGCGCAGCTTTCGTGTTTCTTGCATTAACGGCGGCGCTTGCCGCCATCTTCGTCTTGTCGGTGGGCGAAGGTCCTTTGGCGAT
>JASHUD010000158.1 GCA_030040215.1 Methylovirgula sp. | reverse complement strand
TCGATCGGCGAACGCGTTTCGATTTCTTCGATCACCTGCCGCAAATGGCGTTCGAGGTAATTGCCGGGATTGACGGAGAGCGTCGAATCATCGACCGGCGCGCCGTCCGAAATCGTCATCAGGATGCGCCGCTGCTCCGGCCGGCCAAGCAAACGGCGGTACGCCCAGTCGAGCGCCTCGCCGTCGATGTTCTCCTTGAGCAGGCCTTCGCGCATCATCAAGCCGAGGTTCTTGCGGGCTCGGCGCCAGGGCGCATCGGCGGCTTTGTAGATGATGTGGCGCAGATCGTTGAGCCGGCCGGGCGCCGGCGGCTTGCCGGCCTGCAGCCACGCTTCGCGCGATTGGCCGCCTTTCCAGGCACGCGTCGTAAAGCCCAGAATCTCGACCTTGACGCCGCAGCGCTCGAGCGTGCGGGCGAGAATGTCGGCGCAGGTTGCCGCGACCGTAATCGGCCGACCGCGCATCGAGCCGGAATTGTCGAGAAGCAACGTGACGACCGTATCTCGGAAGTCGGTATCCTTCTCGCGCTTGAAAGAGAGCGGCTGCTGCGGATCGATAATGATGCGCGACAGCCGCGTCGGATCGAGCATGCCCTCCTCGAGGTCGAACTCCCACGAACGGCTTTGCTGCGCCATCAGCCGGCGTTGCAGGCGATTGGCGAGACGCCCCACGATCGAAGAAAGATTCTGCAATTGTTTGTCGAGATAGGCGCGCAACCGATCGAGTTCTTCCGGCTCGCAAAGCAATTCGGCGGCGACAATCTCGTCAAACTTCTTGGTGAAGGCGCGGTAGTCGGCGCCGCGCTGATCGGCGCGTCCCTTGCCTGGCGGACGGCGCGCTTCGCCCGGCCGGTCGCCTTCGGCGCCCTCGCCTTCCTCCTCGGCTTCGAATTCGCCGGCCGCGGTCTCGCTTGCATCGATGGTCGTTTCTCCCGCCGCCTCGGCCGCCTCGGCGGTCTGCGTTTCCGCCGCATCCGCGCCTTCGTCGCGTTGGCCCTGGAACGTTTCGCCGTCGTCGGCACCCGTATGGGTTTCGTCGCTCGACTCGTTCTCGGCATTCTCGTCGGAGGCAAGATCCTCGGCCATGTCGAGCGCGGTGAGAAGCCGGCGCACCGAGAGGGCGAAGCCACGCTGGTCTTCGATGGTCGCGGCGAGCCGATCGAGATCGCGCCCGGCGCGTTCTTCGACGCTCGGCCGCCAGAGATCGACCAGCTTTTGCGCGTTCCTCGGCGGCTTCTGACCGGTCAAGCGCTCGCGCACGATGAGCGCGACCGCCTGTTCGAGCGGCGCCTCGGCGCGTTCGCGGATGTTGGCGTACCGGCCATGCTGAAAGCGCTCCTCGATCATCGCATCGAGATTTTGCGCCACGCCTTCCATGCGGCGCGCGCCGATCGCCTCGACCCGCGCCTGCTCGACCGCCTCGAATATGGCGCGGGCGGCAGGCGCGCGCGGCGACAGACGCCGATGCACGTCGGCGTCGTGGCAGGCGAGCCGCAGCGCCATCGAATCGGCCTGGCCGCGCAGCACCGCCGCGTCGCGCTTGCCGAGCTTGCGGGGCGGCTCCGGGAGGCGCGCTTTCGCCGTGCCGCCGTTGCGCGTAAGGCTTGGCTTCTCGGCGGCGTAGACGACTTCGAGCTGCGGCATGTGCGCCAACGCCCGCATGCAACCGGCGACGGCGCGCTTCAACGGCTCTTGCGGGGCGGCAACTTTGGAAGCGGGCTTCTGGTTCGAACCGCTCACAGCGTCAGCTTATGGCGACATTGACGGCGCTCTCCGGCAGTTCCTGGCCGAAGCAGCGCTGGTAGAATTCGGCGACGAGCGTGCGCTCCAGTTCATCGCACTTGTTGAGGAAGGTCAGCCGGAAGGCGAAGCCGATATCGTGGAAGATCTCGGCGTTCTCCGCCCAGGTGATGACGGTGCGCGGGCTCATCACGGTCGAGAGGTCGCCGGCCATGAAGGCGTTGCGGGTCAAATCGGCGACGCGCACCATTTTGCCGACCGTATCGCGGCCGTCCTTGGTCGCCTGATAGGATTTCACCTTGGCGAGCACGATGCCCACTTCTCTGTCGTGCGGCAAATAGTTCAACGTGGTGACGATCGACCAGCGGTCCATCTGTCCCTGGTTGATCTGCTGCGTGCCGTGGTAAAGGCCGGAGGTATCGCCGAGCCCGATCGTGTTGGTCGTCGAAAACAGACGGAAGGCAGGATGCGGCTTGATCACCCGGCTCTGATCGAGCAGCGTCAAACGACCCTGCACTTCGAGCACGCGCTGGATGACGAACATCACGTCGGGGCGGCCGGCGTCATATTCGTCGAAACAAAGCGCAATATTGTTCTGCACCGCCCAAGGCAGAATGCCATCGTGGAATTCGGTCACTTGCTTGCCTTCGCGGATGACGATCGCATCCTTGCCGATGAGATCGACGCGCGACACGTGACTGTCGAGATTGATCCGCACGCAAGGCCAGTTGAGTCGCGCCGCGACCTGTTCGATGTGCGTCGACTTGCCGGTGCCGTGATAGCCGGTAACCATAACCCGGCGGTTCTTGGCGAAGCCAGCGAGGATCGCCAGCGTCGTGTCGCGATCGAAGAGGTAATCCGGATCGATCTCCGGCACATGCAGATCCGGCGTCGAGAACGCCGGCGCTTCCATATCCGAATCGATCCCGAAAACCTGATGGACCGAAATTTTCATGTCGGGAACGGCCTGGTTGGCCTGACCGTCGCTGACAAGCGAGATATTTGACATTGATCCTCCAGTCCGGCCGCACCCGAAGGAAGTCGGCATGCGGCGGAGAGGTCCCTTAGGCGAGTTTGACGGACTTCAAATAACTATAGGCGTGAATGATTTCCCGCAATTTATCTTCGAGCGATCGATCTCCGCCATTGGCGTCCGGGTGAAGACGTTTCACCATGTCCTTATAACGCGTTCTGATTGCACCGGAATCCGCTGTTTCGTCGAGGCCTAGCTGATCGAGCGCCCGCTTCGCGGCGATCCCGCAGCGCGGCATTTTCGGCTCCTCTGGCTTCCTCGGCGCGCTTCGGCGCCCGAAAATGCTTAACGGATCGACAAAGCGCGACGGATCGTCGCCGTGGAATCGGAAGCTTCCATTGCTGCCCATCGCCCAGGTCGGACGATGCCCGATGCTCGCGTCGCGCTGGTAGAGCGCCACGGCCTCAGGCGCCATGCCATTGAAATAATTATAGGAAGCGTTGTAAGCGCGGACGTGCTCGAGACAAAAGCAGAAATATTCGCCTTCCGAGTGCCATCCTTTCGGGGCGCGGAACGTGCCGGGTTCGTTGCAACCGGGCTGGTCGCAGCGCAGCTCCGCGCTGCCTACCTGCTGCCGGTTTTTGGAGGCGATCCTGATTCGATCGAAGAGCGGGGAATTGAGATCCATCGGGGTATTATGAAGGTCTTTATTGTCGCCGCAAGCAGCGCGATCCGTCAGAAATGTCGGCGCGGGCACGAGCAGTTCCGAGAAGTCGAATGAGCGCAAAGGCCAGCATAGCGCAGCGTATTCACGAAAAACTCAACGCCGCGTTTGCGCCGCTTTCTCTCGAAGTGATCGACGATTCCCGCAAGCACCGCGGGCATGCGCACGCGATGCGCGATTCCGCACTGGCGGCGCCGCTAGGCGAAACGCACTTTACTGTAAAAGTAGTGTCAGAAGCGTTCAAGCACAAGAATCGCATCGAGCGACACCGCATGGTCAATGCCGCGTTACGCGCCGAAATTGACGACGGCGTCCATGCGTTATCGATCGAAGCTAAGGCGCCGGACGAATGAGCATCGAGGCAGGGGCGCAACGCGATATCCGTCATGAAACCGCCGCAACTCCCAAAGAACTAAGGGCATGCCGCGGTTTGCGGGGGCAAAGCGGCGTCGTTGCGCTTTGCAGACGGCGCGTGGCGGGCTAGGAATGGGTTGGGCCAGGTTCTAGTGTTCCAGGGCGCGTCTTAATGTACGGTTCCTATCGGCAACGTTCCCCGCGGCGCTCGAACCGCGTTTGGCTGCAGCTTTGCGGCATCGTCGTTGCCACGCTGGGCCTTGTCGGCAGCGCCGCGGCGAGCCCGGCGATTGTCGTCGACGTCGCGACAGGCAACGTCCTTTATGAAAATCAGGCGAACGCGCCCTGGTATCCAGCTTCGCTCACCAAACTGATGACGATCTATGTCGCGCTCAGCGCGGTGCGCGACCATGAACTCAGTCTCGATACGCCGCTGGTCGTCTCCGCCCGTGCCGCCTCGATGGCTCCCTCCAAAATGGGCTTTGCGCCCGGCACCGAGGTCACGCTCAACAATGCGCTGAAGATGCTGGTGGTAAAATCGGCGAATGACATCGCGGTGACGGTCGCCGAAGGCATCGCCGGTTCCGTCGAGGCTTTCGCCGAGGATATGAACCGCGCCGCCGCGCAGCTCGGCATGACGGAAACGCATTTCGTCAACCCTAACGGCCTGCAGAATCCCGGGCACTATTCTTCCGCGCGGGATCTCGCCATTCTGGCGCGGGCGCTTTTCGTGAAATTTCCCGACGAAGCCAGTCTCTTCGGCATCGGCGCGCTGCGGCTCGGCGACGAAATCATCCCGACGCACAACGATATACTCGGCCGCTATCCAGGCGCCGACGGCATGAAGACTGGATTTACCTGCTCGTCCGGATTCAATTTCGTCGCAAGCGCCACGCGCGGCGGACGTCATTACATCGCGGTGGTCTTGGGCGCGCCAAGCGTCAAGGCGCGGTTGATCAGAACTGCCGTTTTGCTCGACCGGGCATTCGCGGGCGTCGATCATCCGCATCCGATGGCAAGCGCGGATCCGAGCGGTGCGACGCCGCCGGACATGCACGATGCGGTTTGCCACCGACGCGCAAGGACGCAAATCGCGTGGGCGGCGGAGACCGAGCGGCTGGAAGCGCCGCTGTCGCTGCCCACCACGCCGACCTTGCGGGCGAACGGCTTTTTGTTCAACGCCGCGCCGGCCGCCGCCCGGGCGCCCGCGGCTTCGCGCGTTGCACTGATGCCGAACCCGGTATTCGATCCTGTCGCCGTTTATGTCGGTCCAGCGCCCGGTTATCTTGGTCCGGTCGCGGAAGCGCGCCCGCCGCATTCGCCGATCGGTACGCCGCCCGACATCGTCAGCAGCGAACCGGCGAGCAACCCGCCAGGCGCCGCAT
>JASHUD010000001.1 GCA_030040215.1 Methylovirgula sp. | reverse complement strand
GAGAAATCTATCCCAAAAGCCCGTTTCCACCAGCCTATGGCGCCAAATTGCCGACACCTGTGCCCTACGAGACACAATTCCCTACGGGTATCGCTTAGGGCGATCCGCATTTCTCCATCCGATTGTTGTTATTCAAAAAATCGTGATGACCAACGTGACCCGAGCGTGGCACCTAGAAGGCAAAGTTGCGGCGCGGTCGAGGCATAAATCGGAAGTTCGTGCTGCTGCGCTATCCCGGTTCAGAATTTAGAAAAGCGACCGCGGCACATGCCGCGTCGAGCAAAACGAGAGCCATCGTCCCTGGCCGCGGCGCTTTCCAAAGTTTGCGTCGGATTTCGTCGGTCGCCTACTCTTGCCGCACTGAATAGCGCGAGGCTTGACGAGTCCGAACGAGAGTTTTTGGCGGCGCGCCACCCCGATCGATGCGTGGCGCGCAGAAGATCGGTGCGCGGTTGGCGCAAGGTCGCGCAGGCGCGATCTAAACGGGCTCCGCTGCCTGCAACAACGGGGCCGTCGCCAACTGATCGACGGCGCGCACCACCAATTCTTCAAGCGCATCGCGCGGCAGCGACACGATCAAGGCTTGCGTCCCCTTCACGATCCCCAGCGCCGCAAAAGCGCCGTCGGAAGTCAAATGAATATCGATTGTATCGGCATGAAGCTCGGCGAGCGGTCTTTTGGTCATTGTCCTGCTCTCCTTCGAGTTTGGCCTCCTCACACCTTCCAGCGGGGCCACCGTGGAGACTCAGTTAGACGGAATTCAGGCAACGCCGCCGCCTCGTTCCGATGGCGCGCGACTCGATCGGAGCACGCCTGCGCCGGAGAGGACGCATCGCATCTAACTTGAGGAAATCACTGGCGCGCCCAATGGGACTCGAACCCATGTTTCTGCCGTGAAAGGGCAACGTCCTGGACCGCTAGACGATGGGCGCAATACCGCAAGCGCGCGAGGTATAGAGAGCGCCCGCCGCGGTGGCAAGTTCGCGCGCCTGCCGCCGACATCCTCTTTTCACCGCCCGCTATCTGCTCGTCGCAAAGCGCACCTTACGCGCCGGATCGGCGCGGTTCGGCGCTGGCGAGATCGAGAAGCCTGAGCCGGATCTTCTCGCGGCCGTTCCAGCGATCGAGGCTCAAGCTTCCGGCGAGATGCACCGCCGAGCCGCGCGCCGCGCGCAACGCTTCGCCGAGCGGCGCGCCGACGGCGCGAAAGACGATGCCTTCGAGACCCGCCCCGTCGCCCGCCTCGGCGCGCCAGCGCATATGCCCCTCTCCTACCGGCATCACGTCGATGAGACGGTGCGCCGGAAACGCGAAGACCGGTTCCGGATTGCCGGCACCGAACGGGCCGGCCCGCTCGAGCGCCGCATAAAGCGCGAGATTGGCGCCCGACGCGCTCAGCATCGCATCGACAAAGAGCGAGTCCTCGGCGCGCGCCGCCGCGACTTGTTCGGCCACGCTCGTCTCGAGAAAGCTGCGAAACGCGTCGAGCTGCTCTCTGGCAAGCGTGATTCCCGCCGCCATGGCGTGGCCGCCCCCCTTGGCGAGAAGGCCGGCCTCGACGCCGCGACGGACCACTTTCCCGAGGTCGATCCCGGCAATCGAGCGGCCCGATCCGGTACCGACGGCGCCATCGAAGGCGATCGCGAAGGCGGGCTTGCGGAATTTTTCCTTCAGCCGCGCCGCGACGAGTCCGACGACACCTTGATGCCAATTCTCGCCGGCGACGACGATTGCCGCGCGCGTATCGTCGGCCTGCGCCGTCGCCGCTTGCAGGATCGCCGCCTCGACGACTTGCCGTTCGCGATTCAGTCGGTCGAGATGTTCGGCGATCCGCCGCGCTTCGATCTCGTCGCGCATCGCAAGCAGCTTGGCGCCGAGCGCCGCATCGCCGATGCGTCCGCCGGCGTTGATGCGCGGTCCAATCAGGAAACCCAAGTGATAGGGGTTGGGCGGACCGTCCGCGCCCGCGACGTCGAACAAACTGCGCAACCCCGGCCGTTCCCGAGCCCGCATCAAAGCGAGCCCCTTGACGACGAAGGCACGGTTCAAGCCGGTCAGCGGCGCGACGTCGGCGATGGTTGCCAGCGCCACGAGATCGAGACCCAAAAGAAGATCCGGCTCGGGTCGCGCCGCGCTCCAAAAGCCGCGGGCGCGCAGCAGGCGGTTGACGGCGACGAGCGTCATGAACGCCACGCCCGCGGCGCAAAGCTGGCCAAGACCCGATAAATCGTCCTGCCGGTTGGGATTGACCACGATCGCTTCGGGCAAAGCCTCCGGCGCCTGATGATGATCGAGAACGATGGCGTCGAGGCCGAGTTTGCGCGCCTCGGCAAGCGGGCCGTGGCTCGTCGTCCCGCAATCGACGCAGACGAGCAGATTGGCGCCGCCCGCGGCCAATTCGCCGATCGCTTTCGCATTCGGGCCGTAGCCTTCGAAGATGCGGTCGGGAATGCGTACGAGGTGCGGCGTGCCGGCCGCGCTCAGAAACTCGTCGAGCAATGCCGCGCTGGCCGCGCCGTCGACGTCGTAGTCGCCGAACACCGCAATCGTCGCGCCGGCGGCAATGGCAGCTGCAAGCCGTTCGGCCGCCTCTTCCATGCCGCGTAGCGTGTAGGGGTCCGGCATCAGCCGGCGAAGCTGCGGATCGAGATAGAGCTCGGCATCCTGCGGCGCGACGCCCCGCCCCGCCAATACCCGCGCCAGGAGATCGGAATGGCCATGGATCTGGGCGATCGCCAGGGCACGGTTCTGCCCCGTTGCGCCGAGCCGCTCGCGCCACGGCCGGCCCAACGCCGAGCGCGCAACGCCAAGCAAAGAACGCTCGAGACCGAGAGATTCGTCCACACCCAAGCTTAACAGGTTGGCGCAGAAAATCAGCGCCCGGCCCGCGCCGCGGCCGACCGCCGGCGATACCCGTCCGGCGCAAAAACGTGCCGAGATTACAAAAGCGTGAGGCAGCTTGGGGTAGACTTGGCTGGCCCGCGTGGTTTGAATGCACGCCCCGGGGCATAGGTAGATCGGCGATGCGCAAACCCTTTGTCGTACTTGCGGTCCTGGCAGTCGGCGCGATCGGCGTCGGCTACTGGTGGACGCATGCGCCGACCAACGGAACGCCGAATGCCGAGGCGCCTCCCGTGCCGGTTCTGGTCGCCGCCGCGAAGGCGGAGGATGTACCGATCATCCTGCGCGGGCTCGGAACCGTAACCGCCTACAACACGGTCCCGTTGAAGAGCCGCGTTCAAGGTGCCGTGGCCGAGATCAACTTCAGGGAAGGCCAGGATGTCAAAACCGGCGATCTCTTGATCCAGATCGATCCGCGCCCTTACGAAGCGGCGCTCGCCCAGGCGAAGGCAAACCTCGCCAAAGACCAGGCCGCTCTCGCCAATGCGCAGGTCGATCTGCAGCGCTATGCGAAGTTGCTGACGCAGAATTTCGCGCCCGAGCAGGAATATGCGACGCAGAAGGCGCTCGTCGACCAAGACCAGGCAACCATCCAAGCGGACCAGGCGGCGATCCGCGCCGCGGCGCTCAACGTCGATTATGCATCGATCCGCTCGCCGGTCGACGGCGTGACCGGAATCCGCCGGGTCGACCTTGGCGTCATGATCCAGGCCAACAGTACCCAGACGCTCGTAGTCGTTACGCAGATCGAGCCGATCTACGTCATCTTCACCTTGCCGGAAGCGGATATCGGACGCGTTCGCGAGGCGATGGCCAAAGACCGTCTGCGCGTCCTAGCCTACGCTTCCAACGACCAAAAGGAGATCGCCGCGGGCGTGCTCGACCTGGTCGACAACTCCGTCAATCAGAACACTGGAACGGTGCAGCTCAAGGCCGAGTTCGCTAACAAGGATCGGTCCTTATGGCCCGGGCAATTCGTCAACGCGCATCTCGTGCTGCACAGCGTGCATGATGGCGTAACCGTGCCGACGGCGGCGATCCAGACTGGGCCGAACGGCTCGTTCGCCTATGTGGTCGGAGATGATTCGAGAGTGCATATGCGGCCGATTAAGATCGTCCAGACCGAGAACAACCGTGCGCTCATCGGGTCGGGGCTGAAGGCCGGCGAACGCGTCGTCGTCGCCGGCGAGTACCTGCTCGACGAAGGCACGAAGGTCCAGGCCACCCAGGCAACCGGCACGCCGGCCGGCGGCGAGCACGGCACCGTGCCGCTCGACGTCGAGGCGGACCCATGAACATCTCGGCCGTCTTCATCCGTCGGCCGATCGCGACGACGCTGTTGATGACGGCGCTGCTGGTCGGCGGAATCATCGGCTACAACCTGCTCCCCGTCGCCGCATTGCCGTCGGTCGATTATCCGACGATCGTCGTCTCGGCGAGTCTGCCGGGCGCCGATCCGGAGACGATGGCGTCTTCCGTCGCTCAACCGCTCGAACGCCAGTTCGCGCAGCTCCCCGGCGTCGATGAGATCACCTCGACGAGCGTATTGGGTTCCACCGCGATCACGCTCGAATTCGACCTCTCGCGCAACATCGACGGCGCCGCCGGCGACGTGCAGTCGGCGATCAACGCCGCGCAAGGCTACCTGCCGAAGAACCTGCCGACTCCGCCGACCTACCGGAAGGTCAACCCGGCCGACAAGCCGATCCTCGTCCTCGGCCTGACCTCGAAGGCGATGCCGCTCACCGAGCTCGACCAATACGCCGACCTTTCGCTCGCGCAGCGCATCTCCTCGTTCAATGGGATCGGCCAGGTCGTGATCTTCGGCGAGCAGAAATTCGCGCCGACCATCATGATCAATCCGTTGGCGCTCGCCTCGCGCGGCCTGGGGCTCGACGAAGTCGCCAACGCGGTGGCAAACAACACCGCCGATCTGCCGGTCGGCACGCTGCAAGGCCCGCATCAGTCCTATCAGATCGGCACCAACGGCCAGCTCTTCTCGCCGAAGGCAATCGGGCGGCAGATCGTGACCTATCGCAACGGCGCCCCGGTGCGCGTCAGCGATATTGCCAAAGTGGTGGCGGGCTCGGAGAGCCCGCTGCAGGCGAGCTGGGTTGGGATGCAAAAGGGCGAGTTGATCGGCATCTGGCGGCAGCCGAATGCCAACACGATCGAGCTCGTCGATCAGATCAAAGCCCAGATGCCCCATCTGCAGGCTTCCATTCCGCCTTCCGTGAAAGTTTCGATCATCAGCGACCGGTCAACCTCGATCCGGGAAAGTTTCACGGACGTGAAATTGACGCTAATGGGAACGATTTTCCTGGTTGTCGTCGTCATCTTCATCTTTCTCCGCAACGTCTGGGCGACGCTCATTCCCGCCGTCACCGTTCCGCTGTCGCTCACCGGCACGTTCGGCGTCATGTATATGTTCGGCTACAGCCTCGACAACCTCTCCTTGATGGCGTTGACGCTCGCCGTCGGTCTCGTCGTCGACGATGCGATCGTGATGCTCGAAAACGTCTTCCGCCACATGGAGGAAGGGTTGAACCGCTTCGATGCGGCGCTGGTCGGCGCGCAAGAAATCGGCTTCACCATCGTTTCGATCACGATCTCGCTCATCGCGGTGTTCATCCCTTTGCTTTTCATGGGAGGGATCGTCGGGCGACTGTTTCGCGAATTCGGCGTCACCGTTACGGTCGCCGTCGTACTCTCGGCAATCATCGCCTTGACCCTCTCGCCGATGATGAGCTCGCTGGTTCTCAAAAATCCGCGCACGATGCGCCATGGCCGCATCTACGCGGCGAGCGAGCGCGCCTATGAAGCGGTGATCTACCGCTACGAGCAGGTCCTCAGGTTCTCGCTGCGCCATAAGCGCAGCGTGATGCTGCTCAATCTCGCGCTTATCGGCCTCTCCGCCTGGCTTTTCGTGGTGATGCCGAAAGGCTTCTTTCCCCAGGAAGACACCGGCATGATCTTCGGCTTCACGCAGGCCGATCAGGACATTTCCTTCGACGGCATGGCGGAGCGCCAGAAGGAGGCCGCAAAAATCATCCTCGCCGATCCGGCCGTGGCACATTTCGGCTCGTTCATGGGCGGCTCTTCGAGTTCTGGCATGAACACCGGACGCATGTTCATCGTCCTCAAGCCTTTCGACCAGCGCTCCGCCACCGCCGACCAAGTGATCGAGCGATTGCAGCCGAAGCTCGCCGCGGTGCCGGGCATCTCGACGTATCTGCAATCGATCCAGGACATCCGGGTCGGCGCGCATCTCACGCGCACGCAATATCAATATACGCTCGAAGACACCAATCTCGACGAACTGAACCGTTGGGCACCGAAAATGCTCGACAAATTGAAATCGCTGCCGCAATTGGAAGAGGTCGCCAGCGACCAGCAAAGCGGCAGCCCGGAGCTGATGATCGACGTCGACCGCGACGCCGCGGCGCGGCTCGGCGTCGACGTGACGACCATCCAGCAGACGCTTTCCGACGCCTTCGGGCAGCCTTTCGTGACGCAGCTCTATGCGCCGCTCAACACCTATCACATCGTCATCGAGGTCGAGCCGCAATACCAGCAGGACATTTCGGCGCTGTCGCGGCTCTACGTGCGCGGCGCCGGCGGCGCCCTCATTCCGATCAGCCAGTTCACGCATTTGAAGCGGGTACCGGCGCTGATCTCCGTCAACCACCAGGGGCAGTTCCCGGCGGTGACGATCTCCTTCAATCTGACGCCCGGCACATCGCTCGGCCAAGCCGTCGAGGCGATCCAAAAGGCCGCCGCCGAAGTCAATCTGCCCGAAACGATGCAGACCTCGTTCGAGGGGACCGCGTCGGAATTTCAGAGATCGTTGTCAACGCAGCCGCTGCTCATCGCGGCGGCGTTGTTCGCGGTCTATATCGTGCTCGGCATTCTCTACGAGAGTTTCATTCATCCGTTCACCATCCTTTTGAGCCTGCCGTCGGCGACGGTGGGCGCGCTGCTTTTCCTTTCGATCTTTCATTTCGATCTGACGATGATGGCGATCATCGGCCTCATCATGCTGATCGGCATCGTGAAGAAGAACGCGATCATGATGATCGATTTCGCGCTGGTGCGCGAGCGCAGCGAAGGCATGTCGCCGGAAAAGGCGATTTACGAAGCCGCCGTGCTGCGTTTCCGCCCGATCATGATGACCACCATGTCG
>JASHUD010000157.1 GCA_030040215.1 Methylovirgula sp. | reverse complement strand
CGCGAAGCGCCTTTCTCTATAAAGCGGCCGACGGAGTGTGGCGCAGCCCGGTTAGCGCACTAGTCTGGGGGACTAGGGGTCGCGGGTTCGAATCCCGCCACTCCGACCAGTAGGATCGCGCGATGAAAATCTCCGGCCGCAATTTCATCCAAGGCAAGGTCCTCGACATCAAGAAGGGCGCGACGACGGCGCACGTTCACGTCGAGATCGCCGGCCGCGTGGTGCTGACCGCCTCGATCACCAACGAGGCGGTCGAGGACCTGAAGCTGAAAAAGGGCATGACGGTTCATGCGCTCATCAAAGCCTCGGACGTGATGATCGCGGTCGATTGAGCGACGCATGCCGGTCGAAATCGGGTTTCTCGTCTTCCCAAAGGTGCAGCAGCTCGACCTAACCGGGCCGTATGAGGTTTTTGCTTCTCTTAAAGGGACTGAAATTCGTTTCGTCTGGAAAAGCCTCGATCCCGTGGTTTCTTCCACGGGCCTGCTGCTTGCCCCGAATACAAGCTTCGCGGCTTGCCCGCCGCTCGACGTTTTCTGCGTTCCGGGCGGTGTCGGGATCAACGCGCTCCTGGAAGATACCGAGACGCTCGCTTTCGTGCGGCGACAGGCGGCATCGGCGCGCTACGTCACCTCCGTCTGCACCGGCGCACTCGTGCTTGGCGCCGCCGGTCTGTTGCGCGGACGAAAGGCGACGACACATTGGAACGCGCGCGACTTGCTGCATTTCTTCGGCGCAATTCCCGGCAGGGGGCGCATCGTTCGCGACGGCAATCTCATTACGGCGGGCGGAGTGACGGCGGGCATCGATTTCGCTCTGGCGCTGGTCGCGGAACTGGCGGGGCGCAGCGAAGCCGAAACCATCCAGCTAAGCCTCGAATATGCGCCGGCGCCGCCCTTTCAAGCCGGCACGCCCGAAATCGCCTCGGAGCGTGTAGTTGCCGCGGCGAGGGTACGCGGCGCGGCCTCGCGCCGCGAGCGGGAAGCGATCCTGGCGCGTATCGCGCAAAAGGAGCGATAGCTTCTCATCGGCGCGGCGGCGTGCTATGGGCGAGCCGCCCCCGGGGGATTTTCCCGCGCTTACGCCGATTGGTATCGGCGAGTGAGCCCAAGGAGACGATATGATCTCGGTGACATTTCCGGACGGCGCCAAGCGTCAATATCCGGCCGGCATCCGCGGCGGCGAAATCGCCAAAAGCATTTCCCCTTCGCTCGCCAAGCGTACGGTTGCCATGGCGATCGACGGCAAACTCGCCGACCTCGCCGATCCGATCGAGCGCGACGCCAACATCGAGTTCATCGACCGCGACAATCCGCGCGCCCTCGAACTGATCCGCCACGACGCGGCGCATGTGCTCGCCGAAGCGGTGCAGACGCTCTATCCCGGCACGCAGGTCACGATCGGGCCGGTGATCGAGAACGGCTTCTATTACGACTTTTATCGCAACGCGCCGTTTACGCCGGAAGACTTTCCGCCCATCGAAAAGAAGATGGCCGAGATCATCGCCAAGGATCGGCCGTTCAGCAAAGAAGTGTGGTCGCGCGACGCGGCCAAAGCCTGGTTCGAAAAGCATGGCGAGGCTTTCAAGGTCGAACTCGTGGACGCGATCCCCCCCGACCAGGCGATCAAGATTTACAAACAGGGCGAATGGCTCGATCTCTGCCGCGGCCCGCTTATGACCTCGACCGGCAAGATCGGCTCGGCGTTCAAGCTCATGAAGGTGGCGGGCGCCTATTGGCGCGGCGATTCAACGAAGCCGATGCTGCAACGCATCTACGCGACCGCCTTCGCCACGAAGACCGAACTCGACGCCTATCTCCACCAGCTTGCCGAAGCCGAACGGCGCGACCATCGCCGGCTTGGCCGCGAGATGGATCTGTTCCATTTCCAGGAAGAAGGGCCGGGCACCGTTTTCTGGCATCCGAAAGGCTGGACGCTTTTCCAGACCTTGATCGCCTACATGCGCCGCCGCCAGCAGGCCGACCGTTACGTCGAGGTGAATACGCCGCAGGTGCTCGATCGCTCGCTTTGGGAAATGTCCGGCCATTGGCAGACCTATCGCGAGAATATGTTCACGACCATGACCGAGGACGAGCGCGTCTTCGCGCTAAAGCCGATGAACTGCCCTGGCCACATCCAGATCTTCAAGAATGGGCTTAAGTCTTATCGCGATCTACCTATGAAGATTGCCGAATTTGGTATCGTGCATCGCTACGAGCCGTCCGGCGCGCTGCACGGGATCATCAGGGTGCGCGCCTTCACCCAGGACGACGCGCATATTTTCTGCACCGAGGATCAGATCCAGGAAGAGGCGCTGCGCATCAACGATCTCATCCTGTCGATCTACAGAGACTTCGGCTTCGAAGACATCATCATCAAAATGTCGACGCGGCCGGAGAAGCGGGTCGGTTCGGACGAAGCCTGGGACAAGGCGGAGGCGGCGCTCATGCGCGTGCTCGACGCATTGAAGGCGCGCGGCTTCAACGCCGTGGTCAATCCGGGCGAGGGCGCCTTCTATGGCCCGAAGCTCGAATATACGTTGCGCGACGCCATCGGCCGCGAATGGCAATGCGGAACGACGCAGGTCGATTTCAATATGCCCGGCCGGCTCGGCGCCTTCTACATCGGCCCCGACAGCGAGAAGAAGACGCCGGTGATGATCCACCGCGCCATGTTCGGCTCGCTCGAGCGGTTCATCGGGATCTTGATCGAACATTTTGCCGGCCATCTGCCGCTCTGGCTCTCGCCGCTGCAGATCATGATCGCTACGATCACCCAGGATGCCGACGAATATGCGCTCGAAGTCCTGACGGCGGCGCGCCGAGCGGGACTCAAGGCCGAAGCCGATCTCGGCAACGACAAGATCGCCTATAAGGTGCGCGAACATTCGCTGACGAAGATCCCGGTGCTCATGGTCGTCGGCAAACGCGAGGCGGCGGAGCGCACGGTCTCGCTGCGCCGGCTCGGCAGCAACGAGCAAACGACCCTGCGCCTCGATGCGGCGCTGCGCGCGCTTGCCGAAGAGGCGACCCCGCCGGATCTGAAACGCCTCAAGGGGATTGGCGAACCTGGCGCGCCGGAAGTGCCGGTTCTCGCGCCGGTAGGCGGACCGTAGTCCCAAGTCTCCGCGGCGATTTGCGAGAGATCTCACGGAG